>CAZDDB010000325.1:0-4252 GCA_964504105.1 uncultured Acidobacteriota bacterium | reverse complement strand
ACCGCTGAATGATCAGAGGCAGCCGAATTGAGGCTCCCGAAGGCTACCGCATGATTACCTTCCGAAACGGCAGTCGAGACGTGCCTCCCCTCCTCTTCGAACCTCTTGAACATTCCACCCTGATATAGTAATGTAAATCGTTCTTTCGAACTGATTTCCGTCCTTCAACAATAAAGTAGAAGCAATGCTGGAATACATCTGGTTGATTCCTGTCCTGCCTGCAATCGGAGCCCTTCTGAACGGTCTTTTCGGCAAAAAACTTCCCAAAAAAATCATCGGTGGGATCGCTTGCGGCGTTGTGTTTCTTTCGTTTATCATCTCCCTCTTTTGTGTTGCGGAACTGGCCGGCAAAGAGCCGCGAATTTTCGAAAAAGACTACTACGACTGGATCGCGGGCGGCGACTTTACAAAAACACTGGGCCCCGAGTCAGGAAAACAGGCGGCGCTGAACGTTCCGCTTGGCTTCCTGCTCGATCCGCTGTCCTCTGTGATGATCCTGGTAGTGACCGGAGTTGGATTTCTGATCCATATTTATTCCATCGGCTACATGGCGCATGAAGACGGTTATTACCGCTTCTTTACTTACATGAATCTCTTCATGTTTGCCATGTTGCTTCTTGTGCTGGGCAATTCCTTCCTGACCATGTTTGTGGGCTGGGAAGGTGTAGGCCTTTGTTCTTACCTGCTCATCGGATTTTATTATGAACGCCAGTCTGCATCAGACGCAGGCAAGAAGGCATTTATTGTAAACCGCGTCGGCGATTTCGGTTTCGTCCTTGGTATTCTGGCGATCTTTGCGGCTTTCGGAACATCGAAGTTTACCGAAGTGATGTCCCGCGCCCCGCAGATGTTCCAGACCGGAGATCATCTGATGATGTTGATCACGCTGGCGCTCTTTGTGGGAGCCATAGGAAAATCTGCGCAGCTTCCGCTCTATGTGTGGTTGCCGGACGCGATGGAAGGCCCCACACCGGTAAGCGCTTTGATCCATGCGGCCACGATGGTAACCGCAGGCGTGTATATGATCGCAAGATGCAACGCGCTCTTCACACTTGCTCCGCAAACCATGATGGTTGTTGCAATCATTGGATCGGTTACGGCGATCTTTGCAGCGTCCATCGGCCTTGTGCAAAGGGACATCAAACGCGTGCTCGCTTACTCAACGGTCAGCCAGCTGGGCTATATGTTTCTCGCCATGGGCGTGGGCGCTTATGCGGTCGGCATCTTCCATCTTACCACTCATGCGTTCTTCAAGGCGCTTCTCTTTCTCGGTTCCGGCAGCGTGATCCATGCGATGAGCGGCGAGCAAGACATCATGAAGATGGGCGATCTTAGAAGACGAATTCCAACGACCTTTCGTACGATGTTTATCGGAACTCTCGCCATTTCCGGGATCTTTCCTCTTGCCGGATTTTTCAGCAAGGATGAAATTCTGTGGCAAGCATTTTCCAGTGAACATGGCAGAAAGATTTTCTGGGTCCTGGGAACCGCTGCCGCACTGATGACTGCGTTCTATATGTTCCGTCTGATCTACTTGACGTTTTACGGCAAACCGCGAATGGATCATCACACGGAAGAGCACATCCATGAATCGCCGCGGTCCATGACTTTTCCGCTGATCGTTCTTGCGGTTCTTTCCTTCGTGGGTGGATGGATGGGATTTCCGAAATTATTCCCCATCCACAGCTTTCCCTTTGATTTCTATCACTGGCTGGAACCGGTCACCGGTTCGATTCACGCCGAAGGGGCGGAAACTTCCCACGGACTCGAATGGGGATTGATGGGGCTTTCGCTTGGAATTGCGCTGGCTGGTTGGGGCATTGCGCGCGGCATTTATGTCAAGAAGCCGGAAACAGCGGAGAAGCTGGCAACATCTTTCGCACCCGTTTATCGCACGTTGTTCAATAAATACTATGTGGACGAAATTTATAATGCCGCGATCATCCAGCCGGTGAAAGCGCTTTGCAGGATGCTGAGCTTGTTCGATTTGAAAGTCATCGATGGAATCGTGAACGGCAGCGCCTGGATGACCGTCCGCAGCGCCGTCGTTTCCACCTGGTTTGATATCAACGTTGTGGATCTGCTGGTAAATCTTGCCGGAGCGATTGTTAGCTTTTTCGGCGGAATGGTCCGGAAGATGCAAACCGGGCTCGTGCAGAATTACGGCTTGATCAGCCTGTATAGCTTTTTCGCTTTGCTTGCAGTCTATATGCTCTTCTACGCGAAATAGGAGTCGATTGCATGGATACGTACCAACTAAGCAGTTTTGGCTTCCCGATCCTTTCGATCATTCTATACGTCCCCCTGGCTGGAGCGCTCTTCTTGATTTTCTTTGTGTCCAAAGAGAAGGCGAATTTTATCCGGTGGTTTTCAAATATTGTTGCATTCCTGGACATGCTGATCTCGCTCTATTTGATTCCACACTTCAAGACAGCAACGCTCTCCATGCAATTTGTCGAACGTACGAAGTGGATCCCATCCCTGGGGATTCAATACTTCCTGGGAATTGACGGAATCAGCTTGCTCCTTGTCTTGCTGACCACTCTGCTGGGCTTTATTGCGATCCTTTCATCCTGGGAAGCCATCCAAACCCGCGTGAAAGAGTATTACGTGTTCATGCTGGTCCTGCAGACCGGGATGCTGGGCGTTTTCATGGCGCTCGATTTCATTCTGTTCTACGTCTTCTGGGAAGTGATGCTGGTGCCGATGTACTTCCTGATCGGAGTTTGGGGCGGAGCGCGGAAGCTTTACGCTGCGATCAAATTTTTTCTCTATACATTCCTTGGTTCCGTCTTGATGCTTCTTGGTATCTTGACTCTCTATTTCTATAACCATCAGGTGAACGGCATTTTTACTTTCGATATCTTGCAGCTGATGCAGCTTGGAATGCAGCGTGACATGCAGTACTGGGTTTTCCTTGCATTTTTTATCGGGTTTGCGATCAAGGTTCCGATGTTTCCGTTTCATACCTGGCTTCCGGATGCTCACGTGGAGGCTCCCACCGCGGGCTCGGTCATTCTGGCAGCTGTTCTGCTGAAAATGGGAACCTATGGATTTGTTCGCTTCTCACTCCCCTTCTTTCCGGATGCAACGCTGCAGCTCCTGCCCTGGATGATTGGTCTGTCCGTTGTGGGAATTATTTACGGCGCGCTGGTCGCCATGATGCAGCCGGACATGAAAAAGCTGGTCGCATATTCGAGCGTGAGCCATCTGGGCTTCTGCATGCTGGGCGTATTCAGCTTGAACGAACCGGGGATCAACGGCGCGATACTGCAGATGATCAATCACGGAATCAGCACGGGCGCACTCTTCTTAATCGTAGGACTGATTTACGAGCGCCGGCATACACGCATGATCAAAGACCTGGGTGGGCTCTCCACTCCCATGCCCACTTATGCAGCCATGTATGCAATCATCACGATGTCGTCTCTGGGCCTTCCGGGACTGAATGGATTTATCGGTGAATTTCTGATCCTGCAAGGCGCGTGGTTGAACAAACCCTATCAGTGGGTCACGTTTCTTGCGGCAACCGGAATGGTACTGGGCGCGGCTTACATGCTGTGGCTCTACCAGCGCGTGATGTTCGGAAAAGCGGAGGGGGAGAACGCGACGGTCACCGACTTGACCTTGCGGGAAAGGTGGACTCTCATTCCGTTGATTGTGCTTGCCTTCTGGATCGGCATTTATCCCAGCCCTTTCCTGAAGATCATTGATCAACCCGTGAAGTTTATTGTAAAGTCAGTATCTATTGACACACAGCCATATCTGGCGGAGAAGTAGCCCAAAGGTGAGGGACTACAGATGGCTTCGAGATTACTCGGATTATCTGTATCTCGGAATGTTGTTCCCGTCTTCCATTGCAGTGGGAACCGCGATGGGTTACTTTGCCGACAAATGGCTCCACACGGATCCGTGGGGGAAACTCGCGGGGTTCTTGTTTGGTGTTCTCGCGGGCGCATACAATTTTTACAAGGATTATCAGAAGTTGGTGAAAAAAGGGAAATGAATCCGGCAAAATTGAAAAAAATCGTCGTGTTGATCCCCACGTTCGCTCTGGCGATTCTGCTGGTCCAGCAAAACTACAGTTGGATCTTCGGAATCTTTATCGGAACTGCGATCGCGCTTTCTTCCTGTGAACTGATCCAGAAAGCCGTCAATAACAGTTTTGTGAGAAAAGGCACCCGCAGAGCCGGATTCTTCTTGATCGGATACTTTTTCCGGTTTATATTCTTCGCGGCGCTTTTGTATCTGG
>CAZDDB010000324.1:0-4254 GCA_964504105.1 uncultured Acidobacteriota bacterium | reverse complement strand
TTCTTTTGCTTCACGATAATCCTCCCCCCGGCGGGGGCGCTGAAAAACAATTTCTGGGATTAAGGAACGAATTGCGGAAAAGGGGACACGATGCGCGTTTATTTACAAGCACCGCGGGGAAGCAAGCTTCAGTTTCGGATTATGAGTGCTTTGGCACGATTTCGAGTTTCCGGACACTCCTGCAGACATACAATCCATGGGCGTATCTCTCCCTGAAGAAAGTACTTGCGGATTTTCGTCCCGATGTTGTTCAGGCAAACATTTATCTGACTCAACTTTCCCCCTTGATCCTTCGACTATTACAGAACATACCGACGATTTACTACGCTGTCTGGTATCGTACGATTTGTCCCATCGGAACAAAAATGCTTCCCGATTTCCGCACGTGTTTTTATCCAGCAGGCAGAATTTGTTTACAAACTGGCTGTCTTCCGTTGCGTGACTGGATTCCTCTGATGCATCAGATGAAAATGCAGCGCCGATGGCAAGGAGTTTTTGATCTTGTTGTGGCGGTGAGCGAGGCCGTTCGTCTCAGGCTTGTGGCTGAAGGCGTGCCCGCAACACACGTGAACTGGCCTGGAGTCGCGATTCAAAAGAAGGCACCTGAGAAATCCACAGCTCCTCTGATTGTTTTTGCCGGGCGATTGGTAAAGGAGAAAGGCTGCGACGTACTGCTTCAGGCTTTTGCAATCGTAAAACGACAAATTACGAATGCTCAGCTTTTGATTGCAGGGGATGGTTTGGAGCGTGAGCGACTGGAGCAAATGGCGCAGGAACTTCATCTTGGCTCTTCCGCGACTTTTTCCGGCAAGGTTTTTCCTGAAGAAGTGCAACAGCGTTTCGCGCCGGCATGGGTGCAAGTCGTACCCTCAGTGTGGCCGGAACCATTACCGATTGCTGCGATGGAGGGGATGATGAATGCAAGCGTTGTTGTGGCATCAAGAATCGGCGGTCTCCCGGAAATTATCAAGGATGGCATAACAGGCTTTTTGGTGGAACCCGGAAATCCTCAGGAGCTTGCTCAAGCAATATTAAAAGCAGTCAGCAATCGCGAACTCGCACAACAAATTGGTGGGACAGCGCACCAGTTTGCGCTAAACCATCTAACGGAAGAAAAATCCGTTGACCGGTTTATTGCTCTTTATGACCACGTTCTCCAGAAGCCGAATGAAGTCACGGCGCTTTCACCGCTGTAAAGTCGCTGTCTATGCAATTCTTCAACCGGCACTGCTTCCATGCTAAGATAATCTGCTTCATTTTATGCCCCGAAAAAATGCGCCTTTAGTGATCCTGGCAATTGATGCAGGTGACCCGCGTCTGATCCGGAAATGGGCGGGTGAAGGCCATTTGCCGACGCTTTCCCGCTTCATGCAAAAGGGATCGTGGGGAACAACGGCAGGATCGGACATGATCAGTGAACACGGCATCTGGGTGTCGATGCTGAGTGGCCTTTCTCGTGACCAGACTGGTTACTATGACTTCCGGCAATTGAAACCGGGAACATATCAACTGGAACTAAAAACGTCGAAAGATGCCAAAGCAAACCCGTTCTGGTTTCATCTTCGCGGCAAAAACAAGAGAGTAGCCATCGTTGATGCGCAGGAAATGTATCCGATTCCCGGGCTTGACGGTATTCAAATTTCCAACTGGGCAACTCATGAGCCGGCGTTCGGTCCGACCGCGCAACCGGAAGGAATCCTCTCGGAAGTGCGCCGGGTATTCGGACCTCAAATCAAGACCGAAATCAACTGGTACTACGATTTCGATCAAGAAGTTGTGATGTACCGGAAGTTGATGCAACGAGTGAGAAAAAAGGGAATTTTACTTCGACACCTTCTTCAACCCGATGCGTTCGATCTCATTGTTGCTTCTTTTGGAGAATCGCACACCGGCGGTCATCAATTTTGGAAATACGTACCCGAATCAGGCAAGCCGCCGAAGGTTCCCGACGCAGAAATGATGAAGGCGCTTCTCAGTATTTATCAGGCGATCGATCAGGAAATCGAGGAATTACTTGCGCAATTTCCCTCGGACACAACGGTATTCATCATCAGCACGGCGGGTATGGAGAATCATTACCCGACCTCGGGGCTTGTAGAATCCTTTTGCAGGGAACTCGGCTATCAGCCTTTTCCCGCTTCAGGTGCTCCCTCTTTAAATCCGATGTCGATTCTGCGCCGCATTCTGCCCGAATCGTTGCGCATTGCGATCAGCCGTCATTTTCCACGCGAAACAAGAGAGCGGATCATCTCGCAACAATTCTCGGCAAGCACTGATTGGACCAAAGCAAGCGTTTTTGCACCCCCTTCCTTTTACCAGGGATGGCTAAGACTCAATCTGAAGGGACGTGAACCGATGGGAACCGTTACACGCGAGGAATATGATGGCTTGATAGATGAATTGCAACGCGAGTTTTCTAAACTAATTGACCCCACGACCGGCCAGACACCGGTACATTCGCTATTTACCTGTGACCAGTTATTTGGCGTCCATGTGCCTGAGATTCTTCCGGATCTTTTCTTGAAGTGGAAACCGCATACACACCTGATGAAAACGCTGCAGCATCCTCGCGCACAACTGAAGCAAAGCCCGGATCCGATTCGGGACAGTGGACATTCTGATTTCGGTTTTATTGCAGCAATGGGACCGGACATTCGCAGCGCAGGACATGTTGGAGAAGTACCGCTGCTGAATCTTGCTCCTACGTTTCTAACGCTTCTGAAGGAGCCAATTCCGCCGGAAATGAAAGGCCGTCCCGAGGATCTCCTTCTGACCGGCGATTAATTTGAATTTCTCCGCACGCCTGGAGTGGAACTCTCCAGTAACCTCCGAATCAATGAATTCATCTCCGGGTCTGTGATCCTTGTCATTCTGTATATCGTAGCTCGCTTGTTTTTCTTTTTGTCAAACTCCGGATTGTAGAAATCCCAGACAATCTCTCCACGTGAATCGAGTTCAAAGGCTCGGCCTGAGTCACTTTCCGTAATCAACGTATGACCATTCGGCAACCTCTGACTTCCACCCATGCGAGGGGAGAAAAAACTCTCGCGCGGGGCTCCGACATACTGCCACACAATCATGCTCTTTCGAGGGTTCATTTCGAGTACGCGTGAATATCCCCGAAGCGGACTATTGTCAAAAAGCAATATGTTACCATTCTGCAGGAGAGTCGCATCGTGTTGCCAACTCCTCAATCCCGGAGTCCAAGACCAGGTCACCTTACCTTTTTCTGAATTAACCAGTACGACAAGGTCTTGTTCCCGGATCGATAGTAGTAGGTCTCCCTCTTTACAAAATCCCGGGATATCATGGCTCACTACCTCTATTGAATTCGTATGGAAACGATCAAACGGGGGATCACTGAAAAACAACTCTGCTCGCCAGTTCGAAGTTTTCCTCCTAAAATTATTCAAGACAGTCTTCCAATCACGTCCATTGGCGGGTTGTGTTCTCTAAGAATGTCAAACAAAGAGATTTCCTTCCGAATTTTTCCTGTGGGCGACAAGATAACAATTAAATCATCCAGAATCGGGACCGGAATACCGGCAACGATGACAACCCTGTCTCGGTTTGAGATTGTGTAAATATCGCCATTTGCGCCGATTGCTACGTCGTGATGAACTCGATCCTCATATTTCCATAGCAAATCGGAATTCCAGTTTAGTTTGAGCAATGAACCCATTCCAATCGCAAACAGATTCCCTTCTCGATCCAGTTTGACGTGGTGTAATAATCCGCTTTCGATTTCTTTAATTTTCCATGTATGGCGATAATTCCCCTCCATATCCATGAGATAAGCTTCAGCACGCAGCTTCGACCCATAGAGGTTAAACTCACCGCTGCCGGGGTCTGTATTCTGTAAGACAACGCCGGCATAGTGTATGTTTTTCTCTTTAGAGGCCCAGTTCAGATACGGAAATGCTCGGAGTTCCGCTCTCCGGGATTCCGGATCCTCCGCTTCTCCCTTTTTGTGCAATGCTGCTATGCCTGAAGCCACCAAGGCAACAAACAGAACTGATACTAAAATTAGGAGTGCTCCTTTTCTTGATATTGCCCACTTAAAAAGGCGTACTCCAAAGACAACAGCCACACTCAAAAGGCATAGACTCGCTGTATACAAGATCGTCAAAAATAGTAGAGGGAGATTCAGAAGAGACGCAACATAAAGGGAAAAGACCACAATCAGAAGCCCAACCGCCAAATATTTTGCTCGCATCTTTGTAAAAATATCATGGACACAATTGCGGTTTGTAG
>CAZDDB010000323.1:0-4256 GCA_964504105.1 uncultured Acidobacteriota bacterium | reverse complement strand
TCCCTTTTCAGGAGAGTCCGTAACAGAAACAATCAACAAGATCATCAACAGCGTACCGGACGCGTTGGCACGTCTGAACTATGCGATTCCCCCGGAGCTGGACCACATCGTCCGGAAGTGCCTGGAAAAAAATCCTGACAACCGCTATCAGTCTGCACACGACCTGCTCATTGACCTGCGAAACCTGAAACGGGATACGGACTCAGGTTCGTTGTCTTCACGAACGGCAACCACCATTCCCGCAGCGCAGCCGTCTCGTTCCTGGAAGCTTCCGGTAATCGCGGCGCTCATCGGTATCGTTGTCGTTGCAGCTTTTCTATTTCTACAACGCAAACAGAAAGAATCATCTTCCAGCATCGTTCCTGTCGCCTCTGAGAAACGGAAAATGCTCGCCGTCCTTCCGTTCGACAATCTCGGTTCACCCGGGGATCAGTATTTCGCAACCGGAATGACGGATGAAATTACGAGCCGCCTGTCTACGGTCAAAGACCTGGGAGTGATTTCGCGTACAAGTGCCATGCAGTACAACAAGACGAACAAGAGCATTAAGCAGATCGGTCAGGAGCTCGGAGTGGAATATGTGTTGGAGGGAAGCATTCGATGGAGCCATTCCGGAGACACCAGCAAGGTGCGCGTCACTCCCCAATTGGTGCGTGTTTCGGATGATACGCAGATCTGGTCCGATAACTTTGATCGCGTGATCGATGATGTGTTTAGCGTGCAATCGGAAATCGCCCAGGCACTGATTGCGCAACTGGGGATCAATCTGCTGCCGGGGCAGCAGGACAGTCTGAAAGCATCACCCACGCGGAATCTCGAAGCATATCAGGCCTATCTGAAAGGCAATGAAATCATGTTTACCGCTTCCTACGACCTCCAGACCTTCCGGAAAGCCATAGAATACTACATTCACGCGACACAACTGGATTCCGGTTTTGCTCTTGCCTATGCCAATCTTGCCAGAGCGCATCTCCACCTTTTTCACGAAGGGTACGATCCTACCCCCGAACGTCTGACGCTGGCGAAAGAGACAGCAGATACTGCGGTCCGCCTGAAACCGGATTTGCCGGAAGCCATGGTGGCCATGGGTTACTACTACTATCACGGCCTGTCCGATTATGAAACGGCGCTGCGGTATTTCAACACAGCGGCCGCGGCGGCGCCTAACAATATTGAGCCGATCGCCGGAATCGCGTTCATTGAACGCAGGCAGGGTAAATTCGAAGAGTCCATTCGACATTTCTACAAGATTCTGGAGTTGGATCCCCGCAGTTTGCACATTCCCGGAGAACTGGCAGTCGTACTCACTCGAGTCCGTCGATATGCGGAAGCAGATAGTTACATGAATCTTTCGCTGGCGCCGGGGCAAGTATATGGATATGGCGCCAAATGGGGTAATACGATCTTGTGGAAAGGAGATCTGAAGGAAGCAAGAATGATTCTGGAAAAAATGCCGGATCAAGAACCGCAATTTTTCCACCTGTACTGGCTCAATCAGGAGACCCTGGAGCGAAACTACGCCGAAGCTCTGGAACGGTTGGATCGCATCGCTGTGGAAGTATTTCAGGAAGAAGCAACATTTCTTCCCAAAACTCTGCTCCAAGCAAAAATCTTTTCCTATGCAAAACAGCAAATGCTTGCCCGGGGTTATTATGAGAAGGCGCGAATTTTCCTCGAAGAAAAAGTCGGGGAAAGACCGAAGAGCCCGGCGGTACATTCCTCCCTGGGCATTGCCTATGCCGGTCTTGGACGAAAAGAGGAAGCGATCCGCGAAGGGAAGCAGGCCGTAGAACTGGTGCCCGTTTCACGCGATGCATTCATGGGTCCGGCTTTTGTGATCGGTCTCGCAGAAATTTACACGATGGTAGGCGAGTACGACCGGTCTTTGAACCAGATCGAACATCTTCTTTCGATCCCATCCTGGTTTTCTGTAAACGAACTGAAGTTGCATCCCCGGTGGGATCCGCTGCGAACGCATCCGCGATACAAGCAAATTCTCATCAAATACTCTCTTGACCCTTGATCAAAGGAAAGACGAAAGCCGTGCTGACGAAAGTGCTCGGCACTGCGGATGGCGTTGCTCCGTTCCATCGCATCGCGGAAGTCCATTTCAAAAATCGTCGGTCTCATAATGTTATAGTAGCGACTTCTTAGAGGATTCTTTGCGGGGGCCCTTAGCGGCTTTGCGTCTTTGCAGGAAATACCATACAATAATTTTTCTTTTTTGCAGGAGGAGACAGGAATCTTGAATACAGAAGACCTTTGCATCAATACCATTCGGATGCTTGCTGTGGATGCCGTTGAGAAAGCGCAATCGGGCCATCCAGGCACGCCGATGGAAGCAGCCGCGATGGCGTTCGAGCTCTGGACCCGGATCATGCGTTACAATCCGGCCAATCCGCAATGGCCGAACCGTGACCGTTTTGTTCTGTCCGCCGGTCATGCCTCGATGCTTCTTTACGCAATGCTTCACCTGACCGGCTACGATCTTTCACTGGAGGAAATCAAAGACTTCCGTCAATTTGGGAGCCGCACACCGGGTCACCCCGAGTATCCGCACACACCTGGCGTAGAAACCACAACGGGACCACTCGGTCAGGGGTTCGCAACAGGAGTTGGGATGGCGATTGCGCAACGTTATCTGGCTCACCTCTTCAATCGCCCCGGACACAATATCGTTGATTATCATATCTACGCCTACTGCAGTGATGGCGATCTCATGGAAGGAGTTTCTTCCGAAGCTGCATCGCTTGCGGGACATCTCGGGCTCCATAAGCTGATCTACATTTTTTCAGACAACCGGATCACGATTGACGGCGAAACGAATTTGACGTTTACCGAATCGGTGCAGAAACGCTTTGACGCGTACAACTGGTTTGTTCAACGTGTGGAAGGAAACGACCGCGAAGCGTTTGGTAAAGCGATCGAAGCCTCTAAACAAGAAACAGACCGTCCATCGCTGATCATTGCCCGCACTCATATCGGGTTCGGCTCCCCGGGGAAACAGGACAAGGCCGCTGCGCACGGAGCGCCCCTTGGCGGAGATGAAGTAAAGCGCACGAAGGAAAATCTGGGATGGCCGTTGGAACCGCTGTTTCATGTGCCTGAGGAAGCGCTCCGGCATTTTCGGCACGCAATCGAGCGCGGCGGTGAATTGGAAGCAGCATGGAACCGCCAATTTGAAACGTACTCCAGCGAATTTCCTGAACTGGCCGCTCTGTGGAAGCGGCTGCAAGCCGGCGGGCTGCCTGAAAACTGGCGCCGGGCGATCCCGGATCTTAGCAAAGAGAAAGCAATGGCCACCCGCGCAGCTTCTGGAAAAATTCTAAATAGCCTCGCTCCGGTCCTTCCTCACCTGGTTTGCGGATCAGCCGACCTAGCAGAATCCACCAACACCTGGCTCAAAGACGGCGGAAGTTTTGGCCGAACTCCCGGCGGAAGAAATATTCACTTCGGTGTCCGGGAACATTGTATGGGCGGTGTGTTAAACGGAATTGCACTCAGCAAGATGATGATTCCTGTTGGCGGCACTTTTTTTATCTTTTCGGATTACATGCGTCCCGCAATGAGAATTGCCGCATTGATGGAAATCAGTCCGATTTATGTCCTGACTCACGACAGCATCGGTCTCGGAGAAGATGGTCCCACGCATCAACCGATCGAGCATCTTGCGTCATTGCGTGCAATGCCGCACATGACGGTCATTCGTCCCGCAGACGCAACGGAAACAGCTGTGGCATGGGAAATTGCAATTTCCAGAAGGAAAGGCCCGGTCGCTCTCGTCCTGACGCGCCAGAAGCTGCCGGTCATCGACCGGTCTCGCTTCGCATCCGCAGAACTGACAAAGAAAGGGGGATACATTCTGGCGGATGCTCCCCATAACAGCCCAAGTATTATCTTGATTGCAACAGGATCTGAGGTTTCGGTAACTCTGCAGGCCTGGGAACAGCTGAATGCTCAGGGAATTGCCGCCCGTCTTGTCAGCTTGCCCTGCTGGGAATTGTTTGAAGAGCAATCGGCTGAATATCATCAAGAAGTGCTGCCGCCTTCAATTGGGGCGCGGGTTGCTGTGGAAGCGGGTTCGCCTTTTGGATGGAAGCAGTATGTTGGCGATCATGGAATCGTTCTGGGGATTGAGACATTCGGAGCTTCCGCTCCGGGGGAAATGAACATGAAGAACTTCGGCTTCACCGTGGGCAATATCGTTACAGCCGCAGAAAGGCTGTTGCAAAAGAACCCAGCAAAAAGTATTTCAA
>CAZDDB010000322.1:0-4265 GCA_964504105.1 uncultured Acidobacteriota bacterium | reverse complement strand
CCTTTTTCCACATCTTGCTTCCGGGCAGAAGAAGATAGCTGTTCACCACGATTCCGCCGACTACGTGAAGGCCGTGCAATCCTGTGATCGTGAAGTAGATGGAAAGAAATGTGCTGGTGCGTGGAAATTCCTGCGCCGAAAAGTGGTGTCCGTATTCAAAAGCCTTCACAACCAGAAACACAAACGCCAGCAGTATAGTGAGACCCAGATACACCTTGAATTTTCCAAACTGATTCATTTTCAGTGAAGCCCAGGACATCACCATCGTTACAGACGATGCGATCAGCACAAGAGTGTTGAACGTGGCCAGCGGCACACTCAGTTCTTCGTAACCGTGCGGCCACGAAGGCGCGCCAACACGGAGAAGGATATAGCTGGAAAAGAGGGCGCCGAACAACATGACCTCAGATGCAAGAAACAGCCAGATTCCCAGCTTCCCGTTCGGAATGCCGGTAACCGGATGGGGGTGAACTGTGTACGGGATTTCCATGGTTAAGCGTCCTCCTTCTTCTTGTCCTTCGTATCCCTCTCGTTTTGCGGCGTGTAGTCCTTGTCTTCTCCCGGCACACTGTATTCATACGGACCGCGGAAGACTTCCGGAGGCTCGGGAAAGTTCCCATGAGGGGGAGGCGTAGGCGTCGCCCACTCAAGTGTGGTCGAATGCCATGGATTGTCGGAATCCACCTTCTTCCCTTTCTTCATGCTCCAGAAAAAATTGATGATGAATGGAATCTGGGCGATCGCCAGCAACCATGCGGAACCGGAGATATAAACACTCAACGGCTGCACCGCTTTCCCGTGCTCGTAGATCGTCTGGTCATAAAGTCTGCGGGATAGACCGGCCATCCCCTGCAGCAGCATGGGGAAGAAAACACCATTCATGAAAATCAGTGACGGCCAGAAATGCAATTTGCCAAGAAACGAGCTCATGTGGCGTCCCGTTGCTTTCGGATACCAGTAGTAAATCCCTGCAAACAGCGCGAAGATGGTCCCCGGCGCTACAACGTAATGGAAGTGTGAGATCACATACCATGTGTCGTGCAAATGAATGTCTGCTGCGATTAAACCAAGCGGCAGACCCGTTAGACCGCCGATCGCAAACATCGGTAGGAACGCAAGAGCGAACAGCATCGGCACGTTGAAGCGGATCGAAGCCTTCCACAAGCTGAGCAGCAGTGAGGTCAGGATGACGACCGATGGAATCGAGATGATCATCGTTGTCGTCTGGAAGAAGTTGCTCATTGTCGTTCCCATGCCGGTCATAAACATGTGATGCGCCCACACGCAAAACGACATGAAACCGAGGAAGATAATGGAATAAACCAGCGTCTTGTATCCCCACAGCGGCTTCCGCGTGTTATTTGCGATGATCTCCGCAACAATCCCCATCGCAGGAAGAATCAACACGTAAACTTCCGGATGAGCCAAAAACCAGAACAGATGCTGCCACAGCAGCGGGTTTCCGCCGCCGCTATTCGTGAGCACCTGGCCGCTCACCACCAGACCGCTGGGAAGGAAGAAGCTCGTTCCGGCAACCCGGTCCATCAACTGCAACACACCGGCAGCTTCCAGTGGAGGGAACGCAAGAAGCAACAGGAATGATGTTACAAACTGCGCCCAGACAAAGAATGGAAGACGGAAAAAGGAAAGCCCTTTCGCTCTGAGCTGCACAATGGTCACGATAAAATTGATCGATCCGAGCAACGAAGACGTAATCAGGAAGATCATTCCCACAAGCCAGAATGTTTGCGACGTGGATGCGATATCGGCCAGGGGGGCATAGGATGTCCACCCGGACTGCGGGGCGCCGCCAGGAACGAAGAAGCTGTACAGCATGACGCAACCGCCGATGAAGTAAACCCAGTAGCTCGCCAGGTTGATTTTGGGAAACGCCATATCGGGTGCGCCGATTTGCAGTGGCATGACGTAGTTTCCAAATGCGCCGACAGCCAGGGGCACAATACCCAGAAATACCATGATGGTCCCGTGCATGGCGCCAAGCTGGTTATAAAATTCCGGCAGCATGATTCCCTGGGGCATTCTTGTTTCTCCTAACAGCTTGTTGAGCCACCCAAGCGGCAGCGGCTGGCCTGGATAGGCCAGTTGCCAGCGCAGCAGCATCATCAGGGAAAAACCAAAGAACAAAAACAGCAGAGCCGTGATCCCGTACCAAATGCCGATCACTTTGTGATCGGTGGAAAAAATGTATTTGCGCCAGAAACCCAGATCTTCATGATGAGCCGGCGCGTGAACCGAATGATTGGCAACTGCGTCACTCATTGGTTTCCTCCTTGTGGCGTGTTTTCCGTCAGCCACTGCGCGAATTGTTCTGGAGTATCGATCGTAATCTGTCCCTTCATCCGGTAGTGACCCAGTCCGCAAAGCTGTGCACAACCGACATCAAACATACCGGTCTGAGTGGCTTCAAAATGGATCGGGACCATCATCCCGGGAATCGCATCCTGTTTCACACGCAACACATTGACGGTGAAACTGTGAATTACATCTTTTGAAGAGATTTCCACGATCACAGGCTGATGAACGGGAATGTGCATGTCGTTCAGCGTAACGATATCGTCTCTGGCGTGTGGATCTTTCATATCGAGCCCAAGAGAGTTTCCCGTATTATTCATCAGACTTACATCTGTGCGGCCAAAAATTCCATCTTTCCCCGGGTAATGAAAATTCCACGCAAACTGTTCGGCAATCACCCGCACGGTCACGGCGTGATCCCTGGATGGAAAATCATTCCTCCAACTGGCCCACACGGGGATCGAAAGACCAATCAGCAAAATCGCCTCCGCGACGATCACACCAATTTCGGCAGTTTTGGCGATCTTTCCCCTGGCCGGTTGATATTCAGCCTTGTGTCCTTCGCGCTGGCGAAAGCGCACAAGACAATAAACAAAGTAGATTCCCCAAACAAGGAACAATGCAAACATCAGATAGTGGACCACAGTGATCAGATGATCGATCGCCGGACCGTGGACAGAAAGATTGGGGGGGTATGGAAGCCAGCCTTTGTAAGAAACCTGGTTCATACGAGATCCTCCTCTTTTCGACGACGGGCAGGGACGCCCGCCACTCCAGATAAGTATAGCGAACCTGCAAGTGGTTTCGGGCGCGTTTTTTCAACGCGCCCAAAACAAGAACAGTTACATCGCTTTAAAAGTAAACGTGGCCTCTTTTGCTTCGTTATCGACAACGGTCACCTGCTGAGTTTGTGTACCCAGTTTCTCATGCCACGCTTCGATGGTGTACGAACCCGCGGGCAATTTGATCGAGAAGCTGCCATCAGTTCCAGTCACGGCATAAAATGGATTCTTCATGACTGTAATGTAGGCCTGCATCCAGCGGTGAACATCGCACTTTACCGGAATCGCGATCTCGGGATTTGCAAACATCTTCACGGATTCCATCCCTTTTACCGGTTGACCCATGTTGAACTCCGGATTATTCTTCGGCTGCGGATGGATGTTGTGAAGGAAAGGATCGCTGTTCCGGATCTTTAGGGGCTGGTTTGCCATAATCGGAATCACATGCGGTTCATAGTGACAACTGATTTGATCCAGAACGACTTCGTTGGTGGGCGTGCTGTAAGTCCACTTTTCAGCGCCGGCACTTACATAAACCAGCACATCCTTCAGTGTGTTGTCCGCATTTACTTCCATGCTCTGATCCACCGCTTCACTGCCCTGGTGAACCTGTTTGCATTCCGGAGTCAGAGGAAGCTTTACCGGAGCCGGTTTGACGCCATCAAACATGATTTTGCCGCTGACGGTTGCGGTTGCTTTTGACGAATCATAGGCGTTTCCGCCGCCGCCCGCCGGTGCGGACGCAGAAGGCGCGGGGGCAGCTGTTTCATCAGCCGCTTTTTCCCCGCCGCCGCAGGCTACAACAAACAACAGTGCAACGAAAAGTGCACAATACGAGAGTTTTCGAAACTGCATTTGGAAATCCTCCAGGATTGAAAATGGCTTTTCGCCTCGGAGTGGTCGAAAAGGCTCAAGAAACTTCACATTATATTCAAGGATCGTCAAAATGCAAAATGCAACAAAGCCCTTAGAGGCCACGGAGTATCGATTGCCACAAAGATCACAGAGATCACAGAGGATTCTCTGAGACCTCTTTTACTACTAACATTAAGTTTCTTCGAACGGGTTTGTAACGCCGGCGTCTCGCCGGCCAGACCAAGAAAGTGCACTTCAATTCACCGGCCGGCGGGACGCCGGCGCTACAAAACTGCTTCCGGCACTCCGTTCATC
>CAZDDB010000321.1:2615-4315 GCA_964504105.1 uncultured Acidobacteriota bacterium | reverse complement strand
CTGCAGTTTTTGTTTGTACTCACGCAACTGCTGGTTCATCAATTTCTCATTCTTGGGAGACGCAAAATCCTTCAGACGAATCAACTCCTTCTTGGTCTCCTGAACTTTCTCTCCGATCAAAATTTCCGACTGGAGAAACTCCTCCGCGGAAACCTGGTTCAACGTAATATCACGCTGCAGATGGTCCACGACGGACCGATACAGGACCTCCGCACGGCTCACGTATTCGAACTTCTTCTCTTCTTCCTTTTGCTGATTCCCCTTCAGATTCTTGTAAGTGAAGTATCCAATCGCGGCCAGAGCAAGAAGGACAACAAATCCTCCTGCATAGAGCGTGCCCTCAAACAGAAGGCCCAGAAGTCTGAACAGACCAGGGGCAAGAAATCGCACCAGGACAAGACCCACGAGAAGAAGTAGGACAGAACCAAGACAGGAAGAAGATTCGGACTTCATCGGGGATCGCCGGCGCCGGCGAGCACACCAGGCAAACCTTCACCGGTTAGCGCCTCCAGCGAATAGAAGGCTGCGGCCGAAGCATCAAAGTACAAATAATGAATCCCATCCCTGGATTGGACGGCAGCAGGAATCGGCAATTGATTCAATCGCTCCTTTTTGCCCCCGTTCATGCGGTAAAGATTCCAGAACGCAACGCCGTTTTCGCGCGATGTTTTCCATTCGATTTGCATACCCCCATCTCCCGGATTCACCCGAAAATATTCCAGCACAGCAGGGATTGCCGGATCGAAAGCGTCTCGAAAAATTCCATGAATTTCTTCTGTGGAAGCGTTACTCAGCACCAATTTGTAGTGATCCAATCCGGCAAACGGAACTTGAATGGACCAATCTCCCGTCAGGTCTTTTTTCATGGCGAGGGTCCCACTTTTTTCACCGGCGGCATAAACCAGAACACTCGCAGAATAGGTCCCGGCTCCCGGCAGGAAGCTCAACTGAGCCCCTCCGGAATTCTGCGTGCCCCTGCCTTCAAAAACAGACGCCGAAAACGGTCTGATCGACAGTTCCTGACCATCCTGAACGGAATGCGGAGAAGGCGTCGAGAGCAGGAAAAAATTGTGCAGATACGACCCAAGATTCGGAAGATGGTTTAGCGAAAGAACAGTTTCCAGAATATCCGTTAACGTCTCTTCGCGGGAGAAGGACCAGCGCTCCCAGACTTGCCGGATCACATCCCTGTAAGGGCGGCTCAAAAGGTCCAGAAAGCGGGAAGCACCCAATGCATACTCCGGAGAGGAGTCGTTCATCGAAACATCGGGACGGGCAAGTCTGAGTCGAATCGCCTCTTGTGCAGTCTGTGAGGGCTTCCCAAACTGCAATTCCATCCAACCTGCCGTCGCTTCGAAAAGCCAGGAATCGCTCGAAGAACGGTATTGCATCTCCGACGCATGAGCAAGCTGATGAATCCAGTGCGAGGTAAAATCCACCGAATCTAATACATTCATATTCAATACGATGTACGGGGATTTTCCCCCTTGAGTGGTGGCAAGGAAATCCCGATCCCCGGGAACAAAATATACAAAAAGTACCGGACGGTTGATCTCAAGCCTTGTGGCAGGAAGCTTCCAGCCAAGTTCTGTCTGCAGGAAGTGACGTGACCGTTCCAGGACCGCACGCCGTTTTGCCAGAACAGCAGGCAAACCATCGCGGTCCAGCCGCTGAAACGATGCTTCCCCGGGCGAGTAAAA
>CAZDDB010000321.1:0-2605 GCA_964504105.1 uncultured Acidobacteriota bacterium | reverse complement strand
ATCGTCGATTCCATCCCTGGCGGGAACGTGAATTTCGCGGATTTTGCTTCCGCTTCACGCCCAAACCAGCATGCGGGCGCTTCCGCCGCCGCAAGAATCGACGCAAAAAGAAGAACACCAAGGGCTGGAAAGACATGTCTCATTCTAGGGTTCGCTTTTCGTCAGAGGAAGATCGCGCAGCATCTGGACATAATCCTGAAACGCATGTTCTGTCTCATCCTTCTTTTCGATCAACTTCTTGAGCATGTCCGTGACCTCGCGGATCTTAAAAGACCTCGGATCCAATTGATGAATTTGATTGTTCACTTGCACGGCCATGATCTTCAAATGATTTACCTGCTCATGCACGTCTTTCAGGATTTCGATCGACTTTCCAATTACAAAATCGATTTCTTCGGATGTTTCGCCGGTATTCTGATGTTCCAGCCGTTCCAACAGTGTGGAAATTGTGAGAGTGGAAGCGCTCGCTCCTTCCACGCGCTGACCGAACAACTCGAGCATTTCCTGCTGGCCGTATAAGAAGCATTTGTTCCGTCCCAGTTGTTTTGCTTTGTAGAGCGCAACATCGGCCTTCTTCATCAGACTCTCCACGTTGCTTACATGATGCAGCGGGAAACACGCAATCCCCACGCTGACGGTCACCGGATACGAGAGTCCGGGAAAGATAATTTCGGCTGCTGTGCAGCGGATTTTCTCGGCAACTCGAAACGCGTCCTGGAATCCGACTTCGGGAAGAATAATGGCAAACTCATCTCCGCCCAGACGCGCCACCAGATCATACGTACGAAGGTTCCGCTTGATTGCCCCGGCGATCTCCTTCAACACAGTGTCTCCGGTTGCATGACCGTACCGGTCGTTGACCTGTTTGAACTGATCGACGTCAATCATCAGAACAGACAGAGTGCTCCCCTGTCTTTCAGCGCGCGAGAATTCCTCACGAATCCGCTGCTCAAAAAAACGACGGACGTAACACTTTGTCAGCTCATCGATAATGGCAAGCTCGTACAAATGGGCATTTTCAATGGCCATCCCGGCAAGATTGGCAAAAGACTCCAGCAGCGTCAGGTCCTCTTTGGCAAAGATATTCCCTACGGAGCGGTTGTCTACATACACAGTGCCGATGATATCTCCGTTCTGCTTGGCAACCAGCGGGACGCACATCAGACTTCGGATTTTCAGGTTCATCACACTGTCAGACTTGGATAGCACGCCGTCCTTAATCACATCGCGGCTGAAAATCGATTTGCCCTTGTTGACCACATCGGTCACGATCGTCCGGCTGAAAAGCATCGCGTCTTCAAGTGTGGAGGTATCTACGTTTGCAGTAGAATTCGCAATCCGCATTTCTCCCGTAATCGGATGCTTGAGAATGATCAGCGCGCGTTCGGCCTGAATCTCCTTCGCAACCACATCGATGATCTTCTTCAGTAGTTGATCGAGATCGGTAATCGTGATGAGCGATTGGCCCATCTCGAGAAGGGTCTTGTAGCGGTCGGCCTGGCGCTTTTCAACGCGCTGTTCTTTCATGACGGTAGCTTGCCCAGCAACTCCTTCAGACGTGAAGCGTATTCGCGGCTGCAAACAAGAATCTTGTTCCCGCTTTGAACAATGACGAGGTCGTGGACGCCTGCAGTAGCAATTGTATGACTTTCCGCATAAACGATGCAATCGGAGGTATCGACCACAACGCCGGCGCCGTGGATCAGGTTCCCCTGGCTGTCGGCCGGAAGGATCCGCAGCAGTGAGTTCCAGGTACCGATATCATCCCAGGCAAAAGAAGCCGGAATCACCACTACGCGGTCCGCTTTCTGCATCACGCCGTAGTCGATGGAAATCCGGATCAGGGACTCGTATAGCGTCCTGAATTCCGGCTTTCCTCGTGCTGCAAACACCAGTTGGAGACCGCTCCACAATTCCGGCAAATGCTCTGCGATCAGTTCGCGAATGCGAGAGACTTTCCAGAGAAAGATACCGCTGTTCCAGTAGTAGAAAGGTTTTCGAATGAATTCTTCGGCACGTTGACGTTCCGGCTTTTCAATAAACTCCTCCACCGAATATACGGGGGATTCGGATTGATACAGGTTCCGGCCGGCTGCGCCAATGTAGCCGTAGTTGGTGTCCGGACGATCCGGCTTGATGCCAAACGTGCAGGGTCCGCCATGATCCCGGATAAACATCGCCGCGGAATTCATGGTTCTTGCAAAAGAAGCGGTATCGGGGATGAGATGATCGGCCGGCATCACGAGCATCAATGCATCTTCGGAAAGATGTAATGATGCATAACCGATCGCCGCAGCTGTATCCCGACCTGCGGGTTCCAGAAGCAACCGGGAACCATCCAGCTCGGGCAGTTGCTTTCGTGAAATCGACGCATGCTGTTCTCCCACAATCAAGGTAATGCGGTCTTCCGGCACCAATTGTTTGGCGCGATCATAAGTTTGCTGAAGCAAAGAGCGGTCTGAAAAGAAGTGCAGGAAGGGCTTGGGGGTCTCCGGCTTACTGAGCGGCCAGAAACGCTCCCCCTTTCCACCTGCAAGTATTACGACATACAGCGAATCAATCATTTTCAAACACTCTTGAAGGAGTGCCGGAAGCAAGCCTGTAG
>CAZDDB010000320.1:0-4327 GCA_964504105.1 uncultured Acidobacteriota bacterium | reverse complement strand
TTTCGTAGGTCGCTTCCAGCGTGAGCTCGTATTCAAGCTGCGGATCAAATTCGTCTTTCAGAAGCGCAATCGCCTGTTCCTTGAGCTCATCGATCATATTTGCGAGTCACAATCTTTGATCAGATCCGCGGCTGCCGGATTTTCCGGATCCTGCTGCAGTGCGCGGGAGAGAGTCTCTTTGGCGCGTTTGTATTCCTTCATGTTGAAATAAGTAACACCGAGCGCGTGAAGGATAGCGCTGTTTTCCGGATCCAGCTCCAGCGCTCGCTCAAAGTGAACGCGCGCATTTTGAGCGTCGTAGATCCTGCCGCATGCCATCGCTACAGAACAATGGTTCTGCCATGTCTCTTCCTGAAACCGCATAGCCTCAATCATTACCTTTTTGCCATCCCGCTCTTCCATGGTACGGAGGAAGTGATGACCATCGCCAAAAGTCTTGAGCGCTTGCAGATTGGCGGTCTTCCATTTTTGCAGGATTTCGTTTGTTTCAGAGGACTTTACGATTTTACCCAATTGCGGATCGAGCACCTGAAACTGGATATATTTCTCGAGATACGTCAGGAAGTCGAGAACCTCCCGGACCACGCGTTCTTCTGCGCCGAATGGGATATCGATGACGAAACTGGTATCGCTTCCTTCATGTAAGTACTCGCCGGAAAAGAAGACATCCGGAGGTTGATCCAGACAAAACGACGCATCGGCCGTCCGTTCGAGCTGCTTTCCAATGTAATCCAGCAAAGGATTTCTTTCATGATTTACATTCAGAAGTAGAAAGAGGTTGTAGCTCATTTTTCTCCAGTGATGCGGCTGTATAGATTACTGTATCTCGCAGCCACTGCTTCGGTTCCGAAGCGGCTTCTCGCATAGCGGGCCAATTCGGTTGAAACTTGTTCCAGTTGCGCTTGCGATGTCAGGATGTCTTTCGATTCCCGGGTCACGTCCTCGATATTGTTACATACAAACCGGGTTCCGGCCTCACGGACATATTCATTTACGGGTGGAAGATTAAAAGCGAGCAAAGGTTTTCCGCGCAACATGGCTTCCAAAACCTCGAGCGGAAACTCGAATTCGGTATCAGGTACTCGCTTCAAGTAGACACAAAAATCGGCGCTATCGATCCACGAATGCAAATCGGAGAGATCTTCCAGGAGAGTTACACAGACAAGCTTTTCCAACTCAATGGAGTTGCGAAGGCGGTCTCGCCAGAGAGCAGTCTCTTTGTCTGTCCTGTAGCGCGGAATCAAGAACCGGAACTGCTCACGACGGTTGTATTCGCGCGCAACATAGAGAAAAGCGTCAAACTCTTTCCGGCTGGAAATGTCGCTCAAGGCGACAACCATCATCCGATCGCCTACTGAAAGGTCTTGTCTGATCTTAGAGGGAGGTGTGAGGGACACCGGATCGGGGATAGAGATGCAAGGCGGAATGATCTCTACATGGATCCCGGGTGCGTGTGTTTCCACCGCTGACTTTGCACTCTGAGAAAATGTGACCATCTGACTTCCCAGAAAGGATCTGTACCGTTCCGGCTTTTCGGGCTGGCTGATGAGGGTGTGCACGATCCTGGCCTTTCCCGATGATTTTCGCGCGGATCCGGCCGAAAAAAAATGCACCAGGTCGTACTTCCGCATTTCAAATAGACTCGTGGTCAGACTGGCCCGCGTGATCGTGATATTCCAATTCCGCATCGCATCTTTCAGAACTTGCGCAAACGCGCTGCAGGGCTCATTGCCGGCGGGAATCACAAACAAAATTCTTGCGTTCGTGGTCATAGGAAAACGTGCCATTGTACCAGAGAATTCCCTGCAAAGGCACAAAGAACACAAAGAAATGCAAGATTCAAAATGCAGAATGCAAAATGGTTAACTGTCTTACGACAGGTTTTTCCGCAAGAACTCGTGAATCTTGCGTGTGCGTTCCACCTGTCCACGGGCGGCAAAACGTTCGTAAAATCCTTCTGAGCGGAATTCCCTTGTGAGTGTGCTCCAGTTTTTTACCTTTTCCAGAAACGCCTTCTGGCTCCTCTCTTCCCACTCGTCGTGCATGTTTTCCTGCTCCGTCAGATCACCCAGCACCCGGCAGACAGCTTTCAAGGTGACGGCCCGGGTGAACATGTAGGTTTTCTTCCCCCAGATATTTTCCATTACGGCCGCGACGGCTTTCAAATAATCGTTGATGAAGGGGTAGGCTTTGTCCGCTTTCAGGTTGAAGTTGTATTCCCAGAAATCGTAATTTTGCTCTACCATTCTGTGGATTTCGTTGTAGAGCTCCGACTGAAGGATCCATTTTTCCTGTTTGCTTCGGCCGCCGAGCCGGTTGATGCGGTACTGCAGGGGAGAGGTCGCGTTTTCGTACAGCAAAGTGACCAGACGCGCCGCCATCTTCTTTTCGGGACTTGCCGATGCAACGCGATCCAGCAAATCAACCAGATGTGACTTGTTGATCTTTGTATGCGTCGAGTTGATGAGGACAAACATCTCGGCCGCAAAATCCGCCGATTTGCCGTCAATGATCATGCAGGGGACATCAATTGTGTCCATTTCTTGCGGATGGTGCTGAGAGTAAAAATGAAGTCCCGCGAGACGATGCTGTCCATCGATAATCAGGTAGCTGCTGGCCGGTTCCGAAATGTCCCAACTTCTTGAACTGCAGCTGCTCGGGAGTGAACAAAAGGATCGTGCCGGGAATCAGCGGTTGCGAAGCGGCATTTTCGTAGAAGTTGACGATCTCCTTAATTTTTCTTCGGTTGAGCATTCGTTGGAACGCGCCTTCCTTCTTTTCCACGCCTGCAATAAAGGTCGCAACCTCATCGCCGGCATGGAGTTCACCGGCTTCGAGATGCTCCCCTTCAAAGTAATAACGGCTTGTAAAGTGGACTTTTGGCAGCAAGTCGGCCGCCTTGTAGCTGACAAAATAAAATCTTCCATCTTTCTGATTCACCTGAGTTGCAAGCATGGAGCCTCCATTGCGGTCTATTGACTGACTTCACCGATCAGTTTTTCGTATTCATTTTGTCTGAATCGTTCCATCCAGTGGCGGACAAAGAGTCCGCCCAAAGCGCCGGAGAAGAAAACGGGGAGACATACGATCCAGCCAAGAGCATTACGAACTTCCTTCCAGAGGGGCCAGTGAATATGTACTTCGCGAACGAACACAAGGTCGCGGAAATAGTTGAGATAGACTCCCATCGCATCGTTAAACATATGATGAAAATGGCCGTATTTGCCGCCGATCAATGCGTTTCCCGCGCGCAGCTGATCGAGGTATTCAGCTTTGTTTGCGGCTTTGCATGCTGTGAAGCAGGTGCCGAGACGCAACAGCGTGTGCGAATCGCTTCCGGCGATCAATCCTTTCCCGGGGAAAAGCTCCGGCAAGCGCTGCATGATTGAGTTGTGTCCTTTATCAATCGCACCGTTCAATCCTTCGAATAAATCGAATGAACCGACCATTTGCTCCAGGAATTGCCTGCCTTTTGGCGAGGAGGGAAAACAATGGAACAAATGGTTCAGGGCGTGCAGAATCCGGTTTGCGCGGAGGTAGGCGAGCGTGTCATCAAAGTTTTGTTTGAGATACGTGATTTCGCGATGTTGCTTCTCTGTGATGTCGTAAACGGCGACATGGACGGTTTTTTTGAACTCTGGAACCTGGACGGTTACTTCTTCTCCGATAAAGAAATCCTGTGCTCCCGGATTTTTCTCCAGAAATGCAAGGCAGCCGTCAATGCTGTCATGATCGGTAATGGTAACCAGGTCCATTCCGCGCTGTCTTGCCAGGTCGTAGAGTTTCTGCGGTGAGGAATACGAATCCATCGGCTCAAACGCCATCATGTGTCCGGTCATCCCGCTGTGGTAGGTATGGCAATGCAGGTCTGCCTTGAGATAGCCGGCTGGAATCTCGATCTTTCTGACGGGCATGATCAGGCTACCAGGTGGTATTTGAGCTGATATTCACGGATCTTTTGCAGGTCCAATCCCAGCTTTTCCAGATACGCGTTGTCGATTTCCATGCTATTCGTGTATGCCTGGCTTGCTTGGTACCGTTGCTGGTCCTGTGCAGCATGATCAAACGTTATTTTTCCACCGGCATCCTGTGAGGGAATAAATCCGACAGCCACAAGTTCTTCGGGTTGTATTTTCAGCAAACACCTGTATTCACTTCCCACTCGTGCCAGAGGGCCATCACATTCCGGGCAGCGCAAAATGCCGTCCATCACTCCCGAATCACGTGCCATAATCCGCATCGAGCAGTCCTCCTTTCTGAGCAAACCGATGTTTGTCTTTCGTGTCAAAATTATACCATGTGATTGCCCGAAAGTCATTGACATCAT
>CAZDDB010000319.1:0-4364 GCA_964504105.1 uncultured Acidobacteriota bacterium | reverse complement strand
ATAGAAAATTGGTCCCTCGCGCTGGATCTGAAGATCATCTGGCTCACGCTGGTGCGCGGACTCTCACACAGCGATTATTAAGACTCACCACAAAGACACGACGCGGCCCCGACGGACCGTAATCAAAGGCCGAGGATAGAAGATTGAAGATGGAGGATCGCAGGAAACGGTCTGTAGCGCCGGCGAGACGTGTGAGTAAAGAATGAATATTGCAGTGATCGGAACCGGATATGTCGGCCTCGTAACCGGAAGCGTATTTGCGGATCTGGGAAACGATGTCATTTGCGTGGATAAGTTAAAGGAAAGAATCCGCCGGCTATCGAAAGGAATGGTTCCGATTTATGAACCGGGACTGGAAGAAATGGTGAAGCGGAATCTGGAAGAAAAACGCCTTGCATTTACTTCCGATCTACAAGACGCGGTTCGGAAATCGGATGTCATTTTTATCGCAGTAGGCACACCTGCAAAGGAAAATGGCGAAACCGATCTCTCGCAAGTGGAAGAAGTGGCCAAAGGGATCGGCATGGGAATCGACCATTACAAAGTAATTGTAAACAAGAGCACAGTTCCCGTTGGCACAGGGAACCTTGTCAAAAACATCATCGAGCAAACCAAGAAATATCCTGTGAACTTTGACGTTGTTTCCAATCCGGAGTTTCTGCGGGAAGGCTCCGCGATCCATGACACGCTCTCTCCGGACCGGATCGTAATCGGAGCGCCGAACCAGCAGGTCGCCATGACCCTGCTGGAGCTATACGCTTCGCTGGGCTGCCCGATGTTGATCACCGATGTGGAAAGCGCGGAGCTGATCAAGTACGCTTCGAACGCGTTTCTTGCCATGAAAATCTCCTTTGCAAACGCCATTGCGGACATTTGCGAACGCACCGGCGCCGATGTGCTGCAGGTCATCAACGGAATGGGTTACGATCACCGGATCGGACGCGCCCACCTGCAGCCGGGGCTCGGCTACGGCGGCTCCTGTTTTCCAAAAGATGTCGAGTCCCTGATCCAGACCGCAAAGAAATTCGATTATGATTTCGAATTGTTGCGATCTGTGGTGGAAATCAACCGGCGGCGCATCATAAATCTGGTGGATAAGATGGAACGGGTGATTGGATCACTGGAAGGCAAGACCTTTGCGCTGCTGGGTCTTTCGTTCAAACCCGACACCGATGATATGCGCGAAGCAAAATCGATCGAATTGATTGAAACGTTGCTGGAGAAAAAAGCAAAGATCCGCGCCTATGATCCGGCAGCCATGAAAAATGCAATGTCCATTTTCGGAAAACGGATCTACTATGCAAAAAACGCCTACGATGCTGCGCGCGGGGCCGATGCGCTGATTGTCCTCACCGAATGGCGTGAGTTTAAGCTCCTGAATCTGGAAAAAGTCTGTGATTCGATGCAGCAGCCGATGATCTTTGACGGCCGCAATCTTTACAGCTTCGATAAGCACCGGCGTCTGGGATTCCAGTATTACGGAATCGGGCGAAGCCTGAATTCGCAGTCGAAAAACAGCTCAAAGATGGAAGGTAGTAAAGGCCGCAAGCAGAAAACACCTAAGTCAGTTCGGGGATAAACGGGCGGACGACCACTTCCTCCTGCACGACTTCAGCCAGGAAGGTATCTCCCTGATGCCACTGGTTGGTAATCGGAATCTTGATCTTCTCATCGATAGTCCGTTTCAAAAACCGCGCACCGTACGCATAGCTGTATCCATGCGTGACCAGTCTGTCGAGCGCTTCCGGTGTGATGATCAATTGCTTGCCCGCTTCCTGCAAAGCCCCTTCCACCTGATGCAGATACCTCTCCGCAATCAATTTGACCTGCTCCCGCGTCAACGGAGCAAACACAATCACTTCATCGATGCGGTTCCGGAACTCGGGGGAAAAGACTCGCTCCATTTCCTTCAGGATCTCACGTTTTACAACGTTGACGTTCTCGCGCTCATTCAGAAACCCGAGCGGCTGCAACGCTGCTTTAAACAGATTCGAGCCAAGATTCGAAGTCATGATGATGACGGAATCGCTGAAGTACACTTTCTTTCCCCGTCCATCCGTTAACCATCCTTCATCGAATACCTGAAGGAAAAGTGAGAGCAGATGTGGATGTGCTTTTTCCATTTCGTCAAGAAGCACAACCGTATACGGGTTGTCCCGGATCTGAGTGGTCAGAATACCGCCCCGGTCCGATCCGACAATTCCGCGCGGCATTCCGATCAGCTTTTCAATGGAGACACCGGAGTCCTGATACTCCGAAAGATCGATCCGCACCATCTTATGCTCATCGCCGAACAGACATTCGGCCAGAGCTTTTGCAAGCTCCGTTTTTCCAACTCCGGTGGGACCAAGAAAAAGAAAAACACCATCCGATTTGTAGAAATTCTCTTTGAGCGGTCCTTTGTTGAGCCGCAGCCGCTGGGCGAGTTTGTGGATCGCTTCTGTCTGGCCAATCACACGTTCCATCAGTTTTTCTTCCAGATCATCAAACCGGTCTGATACGTCGCGCACAACCAGATCCTGCGGAATCTCTGATTCTTCCGCAATTACGGAAACAACATCTTCCCGTTTTACAATTTTCTGCTCGTTCCGGATCTGCACTTTGACGGCAGCTGTATCCAGCCAGCCGATTACTTTGTCCGGCAGATGCAGCCCGCGGTTGTAACGCGAAGCCATCTGAAGCGCCGCATCGATCGCCTCATCGGAAATCTGGACAGAATAGTTCATTTCGAACCGGGGCACCAACCCTTCTACAATTTGTCTGGTTTCTTCCAGAGACGGCTCGGAAATCTTCACAACGCGAAAACGTCTGGCCAGCGCTTCATCTTCCTGAAAGTACTGACGGTATTCCGTGGTTGTTGTGGCGCCGATGATTCGGATTTCCCCGCGGGCGAGCGAAGACTTCAGGATATTGGCCGCATCCGCCGGCGCTCCAAGCGCGGCACCCGCGCCGATCAGCGTGTGCGCTTCATCCACAAACAGCAGCAAATCGTGACGCTCGCGCAATTCAGAGATGATGTTTTCTATGCGGTCTTCAAACATGCCACGGAACATGGTTCCCGCAATCAACATGTTCAAATGAAGCTGCAACACCTGGCAGCCGCGCAGGCGATCCGGCAGCAGATGCGCTTCGTATTCCAGTCGCTGCGCAAGGCCTTCCGCGACGGCGCTCTTTCCAACGCCCGGCTCCCCGAGCAACATCACGGAATTCGGACGATCAATATGACTCAGGATCTCGATCACCCGGTTGATCTCGTGATCGCGGCCGATGAAGGGCGGCAGTTTGTTCTGCCGCGCCAGATAGTTCAGATTGGTGGTGAAGTGCTTCAGATGACGGGGCAGATCAAATTTCCGCTTGAGCTCCTTTTCCTGAAGATCACGGTTCTTGACGCGCTCACTGATCCGCCGCACTACATGTTCCGGCTCAATTCCGTATAGACGGAAGATTTCGACGGGAATATTGTTCCCTTCCTGGAAGATCGCGCAAAGCAAGTCAAAGGATTCGATCTTCGAGCGTCCGCATTGAAATGTATTGATCCAGGCAAGCCGGAAGATCGACTTCATGCTGAAGGTGATCTTTAACCCTTTCCCGACGTATTGCTTGCTCAGATCGAGATGCTGACTGATGTCCTTGATGATATCGTCCGGGCTGAGACGCATATCCCGAACCATTTCGTCGAAAAGCTTTCGCTCGATCTTAACGAGGGCTAAAAATAAATGCTCGGCAGCAAGGTAATTCTGGTCCCTCCGGCGTGATTCCTCAATAGCCAGCGCCAAAACCTCGCGGCCTGACTTGCTCAACTTATCGTTATAATCCCCAAAATCGAGTTCGCGCATTCGGATGACCCGCTTCCCTCACCTTGAAATATAACAAAAAGAGGTGATCTCTTTCAACCAAAACCGGAAACCGGGAATCAAGAACGATGCATCTTGAGGCCGGTACTGACGGTAGTCTCCATTACAAACCAGTCCTAGATTTCAACGCATGGCGTGGGAATCGGCCTTTGTGGCTTTGCGGTTCAAGAGAAAGGGCGGGCACGGAGGCCCGCCCCACAAATTGGCTTAATAATCGCCGTAGTCTTCCATACCGTGACCGTGACCGCCGCCCGGCATTTCTTTCTTTTTCTTTTCGGGCATGTCACAAATGGCCGCTTCGGTGGTAATCAGCAACGAAGCGATCGAAGCTGCATGCTGCAAAGCTACGCGCGCAACCTTTGTCGGATCGATCACGCCCGCCTTGATCAGGTCTTCATATTTTTCCGAATCCGCATTGAACCCGACATTCTTATCCGCGTTCTTTACTTCATTGGCCACGATCGAGGATTCCCAGCCGGCATTGGAAGCGATCATCCTTAAGGGTTCTTC
>CAZDDB010000318.1:589-4365 GCA_964504105.1 uncultured Acidobacteriota bacterium | reverse complement strand
GCGTTACCGGCTCAGGAACTCCTGTATGTGGGGATCATTCGAACTTTGGAATTCGTCCACGTTTCCTTCAAACTCAATTGCGCCTTCCCGGATCATGAAAATGCGAGTTTCGTGCAACCGTTGACCGCTTGCATCCTTCACCATCCGAATCTCATTGCCATCTTTAAGCGCCACGTTGTAAGCCAGCTTGAAGACATCTTCCAACTTATGGGTTACAAGGAGCGTCGTCACGCCGCGGAAATCGCGAAGCTTCATCATTTGTTTTAAGATCGTATTTGATGTCACAGGATCCAGACCGGCGGTGGGCTCATCATAAAGAATGATCTTGGGATCAGCCGCCATCGATCGCGCGATCGCTACGCGTCTTTTTTGTCCACCACTCAACTCGGCGGGCATCTTGTTGATCATCTCTTCCAGCTCCACCAGGGTCAACAGTTCCTCCACCTTCGCATCAATCACATCTTCCGGGAGTCCTGAGCGTTCGTATAATACATATCCCACATTTTCCTTCACGGTAAGCGAATCAAACAAAGCACCTTCCTGAAATACCATTCCGATCTTCCGGCGCACAGGCATCAGTTCCGATTCCGAGTAACCGGTGATATCTTCCCCATCGACATGGATCTCTCCGCTATCCGGCTTAATCAAACCAAGAATCAATTTGAGAATCGTGCTCTTCCCCGCTCCGCTGGTTCCGAGGATCGCGACTGCGGAACCCGTCTTCGCTCTCAGGCTCACATCGTGAAGAATTCTAAAACTACCTGCAGAAAAGAAGACATGACGCAACTCCACAGTAATGTCATTGGTGGAAGCGGTTTGAATTCGCGCAGTATCCATCAAAGTATTCATCAGAAGATCGCAAAAAAGATTCGTGTCATTAAAAAGTCGGAGGCAAGAACGAGGACAGAACAGACGACCACGGACTGAGTCGTAGAACGGCCGACTCCTTGAGTGCCCCCGGTAGTGCTCAGCCCCATATAACAACCCACCATGGCGATGATGCCGCCAAAGACCACTGGCTTAATCAGTCCGGTAACGATGTCATTCAAAGTAAGCGCATCTATACTGGAAGTAAAATAAAGACCGCCGGGGATCTTCAAAATCACAACGCTGATGAGCCATCCGCCGATCAGACCGAGCGAATCAGATAGAACGGTGAGCAGAGGAACCATGAGCAATCCTGCAATCAGACGCGGAACAACAAGCTTGCGCAACGGATCGCTCCCCATGGCTCGCATCGCGTTGATCTGATCGGTCACCGTCATCGAACCCAGCTCCGCCGCAATCCCGGAACCCACACGGCCCGAAACCATGAGCGCTGTCAACACGGGCCCCAGCTCGCGAACCATGGAAAGGCTTACGACTCGTCCCACGTAGTTTTTCGCCCCAAATGTCTCCAGACTCAGCGCCGTCTGCAGAGCGAGAACCATCCCGGTAAACAAACCTGTCAGAATCACGATATTCAGAGAGCCCACACCTATGGCATCCATCTGCATGAACATCTCGCTCCGAAAGCGGGGCGCACTAAAAATTGCAGCGATCGCGCGGAACGTGAGGTACGAGAACTGCTGGACTTCGTAAATCCACTGTTTGATTCGGTGCATGACAATGGGAAGTATAACTTAAACCGATTGGTAGGGGCACCCTTGGAGGGCGCACGGGCGCACGCCGTGCGCGCCTACTTCTTCAGGATCACACGAGCAGGCGCGGCGTCCAGCCCCCGCAATTTCATCGGCAGACAGGACATTTCGTATTCCCCCTCTTCCACTTCTGAAAGGTTTAAACCCTCCACCACAATCACCTGGTTCTCCAGCAGAACTTTGTGCACGGGAAACGAATCCTGGCCGTAACGTTCCACCGATAGGTAATCCACACCCACGAGCTTGATTCCATTCTCTACCAAAAAGCGGGCCCCCTCTTCGGTCAGATAGATGTACTCTTTGCTGAAGTGTTTCTGGTTTCCCCAGAGCATCGAATTCCTTGTCTTAAACAGAATCCGAAAATCATCCACGAGCACCAGCTGTTGCAGCTCCTGAACATCAATCTTTTCAGCATGGTGGATCTCCACCACACGCACTCGCCCGTTCATAATCTCCAGCGACAAATCGGCGATCGTTGCGCCGCCCTTGATGAAATGCGCAGGAGCATCGACATGCGTCCCCACATGGTTTCCAAAGGCAACCCGGTACAACGTACAGGGATCCCCCTGATCCAACGATTTCACCGCATGGCAAGTGAATCGCGGATCGCCCGGGTAAGCATGCATCCCCGTTTCAATGTCTACACTACAGTCGTAAATTTTCATAAGAATCAAATTTGTAAGGCGGGCGTCCCTGCCCGCCGCGCTAAACGAGTTCCGTTTGACTGAAAAAGAAGGGGATCTCGATGGCGGCCGATGCGGGAGAATCGGATCCGTGAATTACATTCTGCTCAACGTTTGACGCCAGATCTTTCCGGATCGTTCCTTCAGCTGCTTTCGCAGGGTCCGTGGCGCCCATCAATGTGCGAAGCCGGTCGATCGCATTTTCGCCCTCCAGCACCATCGGAACAATCGGACCCGAGCTCATGAAACGGATCAAACTCTGATAAAACGGCCGTTCCTTATGTACAGCGTAGAATTCTCCGGCCTTTTCGGAAGTCAGATGAACCATCTTCATTCCAACGATCCGGAAACTGGATGCCTCCAGCCGTTTGATGACTTCCCCGATTGACTTCTGCCGGACTCCGTCCGGTTTGATGATCGTAAGTGTTCTTTCCATAATTCTTTGCTTTTAACCTTTCTTCAAAATTGCCAGCATGTTCGCGCCAATTTCAGCAGGACTCCTCGATACCCGAATCCCGGCAGCTTCCAACGCCTCGATCTTGGACGCTGCAGTGCCTGTACCGCCGGAAACGATGGCTCCCGCGTGCCCCATCCGTTTGTCGGCAGGCGCTGTAATTCCAGCTATAAATGAAACAACCGGCTTCCTTACGTTTTTGCGGATATACTCCGCCGCGGCCTCTTCTGCCGTCCCGCCGATTTCGCCGATCATCACAATCGCTTCCGTGCCGGGATCTGCTTGAAACAACTCCAGTGCATCAATAAAATTGGTCCCGTTGATCGGATCCCCGCCAATTCCAATACACGTAGACTGTCCCAATCCGAGTTTTGTGAGTTGCCCCACGGCTTCATAGGTCAATGTGCCGCTTCGGCTGACCACTCCTATGTGACCTTGTTTATGAATGAATCCAGGCATGATTCCGATCTTACATTTGCCGGGAGAAATGATGCCCGGACAGTTCGGTCCGATCAAGCGCGATTTTCCCGATTCCTGCAACTGACGCTTCACCTGGACCATATCATGGACGGGAATTCCTTCGGTGATCGCCACGATCAAAGCCACGCCGGCATCCATCGCTTCCAGGATCGCATCCGCAGCAAATGCGGGAGGCACAAAAATCATCGAAACGTTCGCGCCTTCCTTTTCTACCGCTTCTGCAACCGTATGAAATACGGGCACCGGCTTCTTCCCCGCCGGAACCTCGGAAAAAAGCGCCCCGCCCTTTCCGGGCGTTACGCCTGCTACAATATTAGTAGCAGCATAATCCATGCAGTGATAGGCATGGAAGCCGCCTTCCTTGCCGGTGATTCCCTGCACCAGGATGCGGGAAGTCTCGTCTACTAAAATGCTCATCCTAAGTCCGTTTGGAGCGAGAGCTCCTGAAAATCAAAGATCAAAAATCAAAGATCAAATAAACATAACGACATAAGTAAAGAACCGCAAAGACGCTCTGAA
>CAZDDB010000318.1:0-579 GCA_964504105.1 uncultured Acidobacteriota bacterium | reverse complement strand
GTTTCGTCTACCAGTATGCTCATAAGGATGGAGGATAGAGGATGAAGGGTGGAAGATGGAGGATGGAGGATGGGGGATGGAAGATGGAACGCACTTTCATGATGAACGCCCTTTGGATGCTGATCTGCAGAAATCATCCGCACGTTCGATCATCCGGTGAAGCTTTCCACCGATGCGCTGCCAGGCGTCATCCAGCGTTCTGTAGATGTTGCCATCTATGTACTCGCAATCAAGGGCGTGGTCTAACCATGCCTGAGTCTCCATAGCCTCGCCCATTGCCTCGTCAATTTTGTTTATGAATGCAGCTTTGTATCTTCGCCTTGCCCATCCCTCAGCAAGCATTGCGTTAACAGCACGGGAAGAACGTCGAATCTGATCTGTTAACGAGAACCTCTCATCCTTTGGAAACAATTTCGTAATATCAAAAATCTTCTTCGCCTGTTCACGCGCAAGCTTGTACGTTTCCAATTCTCTGAACGATCTTATTGCCGGCATCTATCCTCCATTCTCCATCCTCCATCCTCCATCTTCCATCTTCCATCTTCCATCCTCTATCTTCCATCCTCTATCTTCCATCCT
>CAZDDB010000317.1:0-4370 GCA_964504105.1 uncultured Acidobacteriota bacterium | reverse complement strand
CTGTGGTCAAGACTTTTTCTTTCTGGAGATGACCCGCCGCCCACATCCGCAACATCTCCCCCGCAACAATCAGGAAGAGGCTGTATATGAGGCACGTTTCATCAAAATGAGCAAGATAGAGCGCAATCAAGACAAGGGGAATGGCGGCAATTCGCCTGTTCCGGCGGACCCATTCCGAGTAGGTTGTTTTTGGATCGCGCCGCTGAGGGGACACGGGGACCGCTTCCGCGCTGTCGGTTTGTGTCATGAATCTTACTGGTTCTGGTAAAGCGAGGCTGACTGGTAATAAGTCCGCTTCACTGCATCTAATACGGGGTCCACTTCCAGTTTTTTCATGCATTGGATGCCGATCGGGCAAACGCGCTGATAGCAGGGGCTGCATTCGTAGCGGATCGTACATGCGGAATCATGCGGGTTCCACGGACCGTTGCGTTCGGGATCAGTGGGACCATAAATTCCAACAACCGGAATCCCGAGGGCGGAAGCCAGATGAAGCGGCCCTGAATCACCGCTGACCATCAGACGCGCTTTACGCGTGAGAGCAATCAGCTCGGGCAGGCTCGTGCTGAAGCAGACGATGGCAGGCGAAACGCAATTGCGCACGATCCGGTCGGCCAGATGCTTCTCCCCCGGACCCCACAGCACAAGCGCGGGAATGTTGAGATCGTTGTAAATGTTGTCCACCAGAGACGAAAACTTCTGGATCTCCCACATTTTGGTAATCCAACCGGCACCCGGATTCACGAGAACAAAGCGTTTCATCTCCAGTCTCTTCAACTCTTCTTCTACGGAACTCAACGCTTCCTCATCGGGATAGATGTGAAAATCAAGTGGCTCATTTCCGGGATCAATGCCCAGACGCTCCAGAAGCGCCAGATTCTTTTCGATGATGTGACGTTTACCGGCCGTCTGCACGCTGAACTCGTTCAACAAGAAGTTGCTCCAACGCTCTTTGCGGTCAAAGCGGGACATTCCAATCCGCCGCACAGCCCCGGAAAGACGCGCAAGTACAGCGGATTTGAAGAGCCCCTGAAAATCAAGAGCGATATCAAACTCCTGCGAACGGAAATACTGCAAAAACCGGTACACTTCTTTCCAGACAAGAGGAGACAGCAGCCCCTGTCTCCAGCGTCTGGTATCCACCAAAAGCAATTGGTCAAGGGCGGGATGGTTTTTTAACAGCGGAGCCATCGCTTTTTCGGCCACCCACGTAATTCGCGCGCCGGGGAAACGCTCTTTCAATAGCTGGGCAACAGGCAAGGTGTGGATGACATCTCCGATCGAACTGAGCCGGAGAATGCAAATGTTACGCGGGTCGAGTGGAGTATCTTCGCCGGATCTCGTCGAATAGCCAACGGGTGGATTGAACTTTCTCACCCCCGGTAATGGAAGTTGAACCTCCATAGTTCTTCACAGTCTCCTTTTCCGGCACGGATTCCGGCGTATAGTCACTTCCCTTGCAATGGATAAGCGGTTTCAATTCTACCAGCAAACGGTCGACCGTGTCATCTTCAAAAATGATGATGTGATCCACACATTCCAGCGCGGAAAGCAAAACCGCTCGCGCATTCTGGTTCAGCACCGGGCGTCCTTCACCCTTCAGCCGGCGTGCCGAGGAATCCGAGTTGAGCCCGACAATCAAAACATCTCCTCGCAACCGCGCATCCTGAAGATACCGCACGTGACCAACGTGAAGGACGTCAAAGCATCCATTTGCAAAGATAGTCTTCGCACCTGCGCTTTTCAACGTCTCAACAATCGATTTCAGTTCCTCCAGTTTCCGAACCTTTGAAATCATGATTTCCAGTTGTGGAGTGGCGGGCGTCCCTGCCCGCCATTTAACGGCCAACCACTCCGGCGGCGCGGAGGCCCGCCGCTCCAAGTCATAGGTTCTATTCGTGCATGGAGGCCACGCGGATCGCATCGGTCAATTCAGCGGGAGTTACCGTGGCGGCGCCGCGTTTCATGACTACAATTCCGGCCGCACAGTTTGCCAGCCGTGCCGCATCCCGAAAAGAAGCGCCCGCCGCTACTGCCAGAGAGAAGGTGCTGACCACGGTATCCCCCGCGCCGGTAACATCGACAATATCAGATGATCCGAAAATTGGGATCATCACCGGATCCGCTTCGCGCGTAAACAGCGCCATTCCATGTTTGCCGCGAGTAATCAACACAGCTTTTGCATCCAGTCGTTTCAGCAAATCCCTTCCTGCATCCACAATGGTTTCAGGATCGAGCACTTTACCGACAATTGCCTCTACTTCCGGCTCGTTGGGAGTCGCTGCCGTAATGCCATGATAGAAGGCCAACTGATGACGTGAATCCACAAATACCGGAATTCCTTTACGCTGCAGCTCATCCAGAATTTTCCGCAATCCGGATGCCTGTGCCACACCCAGACCATAATCTGAAACAATAAATGCGTCCAGACGATCCAAAAGCGAAAACGCGCGATCGGCGAGTTTGGCGTGACACTCTGCATCGTGCGCCAGCGGCAAACAGCGGTCCAATCGCAAGATCTGCTGTCGCACCGAATGCGGAGAGCCCGCCACAATTCGCTGCTTTACGAAAGTGGGATAATTTTCTGTCAGAATTCCCTCGTCCGGTACTCCCTTCTCTTTCAGGAGTGCCAGCAGCGTTCGTCCGGGCACGTCATTTCCCAGAATTCCAAAAGGAAACGGAATCCCGCCCAGCTCATGAATGTTATTGACTGCATTGGCGGCGCCGCCGGGACTGATCTGAGATTGCTCGTAATTCACGATGAAGACGGGAGCTTCGCGTGAAAAACGGTTGATCGTGCCGAAGACATATTCGTCAGCGATCAGATCACCATAGACACCGATCTTCTTCCCGCGCAGTTTGGGAAGAAGTGCGAGCAGTTCTTTCATGTCTGTCTCTCGTCCGGACTGCCTTTCGATTCCAACCGGTTGCGCAGAACCCGCGCGGGCGTTCCCACCGCAATCGAGAAGGCCGGTAAATCGGAGTTGACCACGGCGCCGGCTGCAACCACACAATCGCGTCCGATGTGCGAACCGTCCAGAACGATGACACCTGCGCCGAACCAGCAATTGTCTTCGATGAAAATTCCGCCGCGGCTGAGCGAAGCCTGCTGGATTACCGGAATGTCCGTCCGTGAAAAATCGTGATTTCCACCACCAACAAAATATACGTACGAAGCCACCAGAGTATTCTTGCCCAGTTCCACCGCCCTTTCGGAATGGACCAGTGAATTCTGCGCGATGTTGGTCCCGTCCCCCAGTTTGATGTAGCCCCCTTTGCAGCTCAAAATGTTGTTGCGGCTCAACACACAATCATTGCCCATCTCAATTCCGCGAGTGTCTTGCCCCTTCGCATCCAACACGCAATTTTCATCGATGATGCAGTTATCGCCGATCCGGATCTTATGCGGATGCCGGATCGTGATGTTCCGGCCGAAAGTGACGTTGTGGCCGATCCTTCCGAAAATCGCCGGATAGAAAATCTTTCGCAGGACATAACCAAGAGCGCCGGTGCGGGAATTGCAAAGCATCATCACCAATTCGTATTTCAACAGCATCCACCAGGAACGGACACCGATCTGCATATCCATATATTTTTGCAGCGGCGTTTTTGCGGTTGTGGTGAGTTGCGACTGAAAATCGGTGTAGGGACGATCCAGCGGAAGCGCGCTGTCGTGCGATTCTTCAACCATGGGATTTCACCGCAAAGACGCGGAGGGCGCAGACAAAAAAATTAAACCGCGAATTCTCACTTGTTTGTGGTGATCTGGTGGTATGCCTTCGGTCCGTTGTTGATGATGCGGTTGCTTGCGCCGTTTGGTTGTTTATATGAAATCATGCAGCATCCGATGCAGCCGCGGAAGATGTCCGCCTTTTGCAGTTGTTGCCGAAAGGCCCGGTACTTCAAACCGTTCCAGATTTCCATTAACGTGTTCTTTTTGATGTTTCCCATGTTATAGCTGTAACAGGGGAAGACATCGCCATACGGACCGATATGCATCGTGGACCAGACCACGTTGCAGGTAAAGTGCTCCAGGTCCGGAGTGTTCTGGTAATGATCCACGATATCGTCCACCGGTGTGATCGGGTTGAACCGTACTTTGGTGATCTTTGCGGCATCCGACCGGGCTTTCAGGTCCGTGCACACTTCGCGCAGGATTTTGGGATCAATTGGACGCACCGGTGCGGGGACTTTCATATGCGCCTTCTGATTGCCGGTACCTTCGATTCCGTAAGAAGATTCCTGATTATTCACAATCTGATAGGAAACCAGATCCGCGCGGTTTTCTGCGGCCAGCTTGTAGATATCAACCAGGTTGTTGATGTTTTCATCCGTGATGACAACCTTGAGATCCACAATCGGAAACTTCT
>CAZDDB010000316.1:2993-4403 GCA_964504105.1 uncultured Acidobacteriota bacterium | reverse complement strand
ATCTGTGATGCGAGATCGTTCAGCCCGGATGCTTGCTTGAAAGGAGGGGAGCAAGGATTGCGAGTACAGGGCGTGTAGGACCTGCGGTCTTTCCTGCCATACTGGAATGACCGCATCGAAGCTGTCGAAATGGCACAGGTGCTGGATCAGATCCGCGTTCAAGAACGGCATGTCGCAACCGGCACAGAAAACTCTTGCCTCACCGGACTCCAAAACAGATGTGATGCCTCCCATCGGTCCGATTTCAGGATAGCGATCGACAACTTTGAGTAAGTCCAGCGATGGATACGCATCCGGCTGATGGACACTGAGCAGAACTCGCGAAAACACAGACGTCATTGTTTCCACGACAGTTTCAATGAGTGTGCGGCCTTGAAAAGGAAGCAGCGCCTTGTTTCTTCCCATGCGGGTACTCTTTCCACCCGCTAGAACTACACCCGTAACATTCGTAATCATTTTTTACCACGGAGAACACGGAGGGCACGGAGTGTAAAATAATAATTCTCCGTGTTCTCCGTGCACTCCGTGGTGAAAAACTAAACGTTGAAGCGGAAGGTGATGATGTCCCCGTCCAGCACGATGTAATCTTTCCCCTCCAGACGGAAGACACCATGTTTCTTCGCTTCCACAAAAGAACCGGTTTTTACGAAGTCGTCGTAAGAAACGACTTCCGCTCGGATGAACCCGCGTTCCATGTCGGAATGCACCGTACCTGCCGCCCTTTGCGCATTCAGGCCTTTTCGAAGCGGCCAGGACCGCACCTCTTCCGGGCCTGCCGTGAAAAACAAAATCAGATCAAGCAAGCGGAACGTTGTGCGGATCACGCGGTCGCGGCCGCTTTCCGTGAACCCGTATTGCTCCATGAACTCGCGTCTGTCCCCCAGTGCCAGCTCCCCGATCTGTTCTTCCAGCGGTCCGCAGATGTAGGTGATTCCCTGATTGCCTGCAAGTGCCTCGCGCAGAAACTCATCCCGCTTCGAGAGCCGGTCTTCGCTGAGATTGATGATGTGCAGGATCGGCTTTTCGCTCAAGAATGCAAAGCTGCGAAGACGTCGCTTGTCGGCAGGTTCAAACTCCAGCTCGCGGATCGGTTTTTCCGACTCCACCTGAGCAGCGCAACGCTGCAGAATCGCGAGCTCCTCTTCATTCTCCTTGCTTTTCATTTTCTTAACCATCTGGTTTAGTTTTTCCAGACGGCTGTGAATGACGTCCATGTCCGCCAGAATCAACTCCAGATTAAAGTCCTGGATATCTTCGTGAGGATGCAAATCGGAGTCGGCAACTCCCATCTCAGCATCTTCAAACGCGCGGACCACGTGGATCAGGCAATCGACATTGCGCAAATGACCGAGATACTCTGCGCCCTTCATTTCGCCGCGGTTGGCGCCGACCATATCTACGAATTCGGTA
>CAZDDB010000316.1:346-2954 GCA_964504105.1 uncultured Acidobacteriota bacterium | reverse complement strand
GCAAGCGTTTTCTTTTTCGGCTGGATCATCTCCTCCAGCTTGTCCAATCTCTCATCCGGCACTTCAGCGATGCCTAGATTTACCGCCTTCTTCTGGCTGAACCGCGAGGTGTCCGCGTGACCGCGTGTAAGCAAATTGAACAGTGTTGTTTTTCCGACTTTGGGAAATCCGATAATTCCTGCTTTCATAGAGCTAAAACATTATAATAATTGGCTTGTGAAATACAGAGTACTCGGAAAAACGGGAATTCGTGTCTCGGAAGTCGGATTTGGCGCCTGGGCGATTGGCGGTCCGGTAGACCTGTTCGGAATTCCGGTCGGATGGGGAAAAGTAGAAGACCGCGACTCGGCGGCAGCGCTGCAGCGCGCTCTTGAGCTGGGTGTGAACTTTTTTGATACGGCGGACGTTTACGGCAGCGGACATAGCGAGGAGCTCATCGGGCATTGTCTGGAAGGCAAAGAGTGCGTGGTCGCGACGAAAGTGGGGAATGCGCGCACAGAAAAAGGCGCCGTCAAGGATTTTTCCATACCGCACATCCGGGCATCGCTTGAAGGAAGCTTGCGGAGGCTCAGACGCGATTCGGTAGATGTATATCAGTTGCACAATCCTCCCCCCGAAGTCTGGCAGGCCGACGAAGCGTTCGCGTTACTGGACCAACTGAAAAGCGAGGGAAAAATCCGCGCTAGAGGCGTCTCCATCAGCACGATCGAGGAAGGGATCCATCTGATCCAAGCCGACAAAGCGGACTGCCTTCAGGTGCTGTTGAATATTTTGAACCAGGAACCGGCAAAGGAACTGCTCCCGCTTGCGGAACAGCGCGGTGTGGGAGTCATCATTCGTGTTCCGATCGCGTCCGGATTGCTCACCGGAAAGTTCAACAAAGACCATCAGTTTCCGCAAGACGACAATCGAAGGAATTACCTGACCCGAAAGAGATTTGAAGAAGTGATTGAAAAAGTAGCTCATCTCAAAGTCCTGACCCGCAATACGGGTCTTACGCTTCTGCAGGTGGCCTTGAATTTCTTGCTGAAGTTTTCGGCAGTGAGCACGGTCATTCCCGGAGCAAAGACTCCTGCGCAGGTAGAACAAAATGTCTCCGCTTCGGATGCCATTCTGAGTGAACAGGTCTTTCAAACCATCAGGAATGAATTCCAGGATTACAATTTCTTTCTTCGATACCGTGTGAGGGTATAGCCATGATCAACGAACATGATTTTCAGAAACGCGCAACGGAAGCGCTCGAAGATCTGGAAGAACGATTGCTCCCTGTTTCAGAGCAACAGGACTTTGAAGTGGAATCAGGCAGTGGAATGCTCACGCTGATTTTTGAAGAGCCGTCACACGCAAAGTTCATCATCAGCCCCAACTCGCCGGCCCGGCAAATCTGGGTTTCTGCACTTTCGACAAGTTACAAATTTGATTGGGACGAATCTGCAGACTCGTTTGTCCTGGACAAAACTCGTGAACCCTTCCGAACTGTGATGGCGGGATTGGTCTCAAAACAACTTGGCGCAGCGATCAGTTTGTAGGAATTCACCACAAAGGCACAAAGAAGCGGAGAGGATAGAGGATAGCGGATGGAGGATCGAACCTGCTGCCATCCTCCATTTTCAATCTTCTATCCTCGCCCTCCGATTGGTGAATTCTTACCTCACAGATATTTGATCGTCCAGTCAATCAGCTTCTTCATTTTGTTTGTGTAGGGCGGATAGAAAAATGTCATGGCGCCTCGTTTTGGTTGGTACAAAACTGCGCGCTCATTCGAAAATGCTTTAAACCCGTGATGGCCATGCGAATTTCCGATTCCGCTGGAATTGACGCCGCCGAACGGAAGCTCCACATTTGCAAACTGCACGGCCACATCGTTGACACAAGTGTTTCCCGAAGAAGTTTCGCGCAGAACTCTTTCGACAAACTGCTTGTCTCTGCTGAAGATATAAAGGGACAACGGCTTTGCTTTCGAATGAATCAGGGCCAGCGCATCTTCCAGAGTACGGTAAGGAACTACAGGCAAGACGGGTCCAAAAATCTCTTCCTGCATGAGAGCGCTTTCCGGTGAAACATTCGATAATAGCGTTGGGGCTACAAATTTTTCACCATCCGCACCGGGGTCAGTTTCCAGAGTGGCGCCTTTCTCTACAGCCTCCCGGATCAATGTCCGGATGCGATTCTGATGGCGCTCATTGATGATCCGGCAGTAGTCTGCGCTGGATGCCGGATCGCCATACATCGCGCGGATCGTGTCTTTTGCCAGCGCAACAAACTCACTCTGTCTGTTTTCCGGAATCAGCAAGTAATCAGGCGCAACGCAAGCCTGCCCTGCGTTGATTAATTTTCCCCAGAGTATTTTGCGAGCTGCTTCTCTTAGATCAAAGGACGAATCGATCAAAACAGGCGATTTGCCTCCCAGTTCCAGAGTCACGGATGCAAGATGTTTTGCAGCAGCCTGCATCACGAGTTTTCCAACTGCCGAACTGCCGGTAAAAAAGATGTGATCAAACGGCAACTCCAGCAGCGCGGTCGCGATGGTCAGATCTCCTTCAAAAACAGCAATTTCATTTTCCGGGAACGTTTCAGAAATCAGCTCCCGGATAAAACGTGAAGTGTT
>CAZDDB010000316.1:0-336 GCA_964504105.1 uncultured Acidobacteriota bacterium | reverse complement strand
GGAAGGTTTGACGGTGATGCAATTTCCGGCAGCGATTGCAGATACAAGCGGGCACATCGCAAGTTGGAACGGGAAATTCCATGGGGAAAGAATCAGTACGGTTCCCTTTGGTTCAAATCGGACTTCACCGCGCGCGCCTAGAAATGTGAGTGGGTTGCGAACCGGATTTGGACGCATCCAGCCAGGAAGATTCTTGCAGGCATGTTTGATCTCGGTGGTTACTTGAAGCAGTTCGGTGAGACCCGTCTCATGCACCGGCTTTCGCAAATCATCCAGAAGCGCCTTCTCCAGATCGGATCGGCGCGTTAGAATTGCGGTGTGAAGCTTCTGAAGTTT
>CAZDDB010000315.1:0-4470 GCA_964504105.1 uncultured Acidobacteriota bacterium | reverse complement strand
CTAACGGGTGAATCATTCAAGAATGCCTGCTGGTTGTCAACGGACAATTTTGCTGAAAGCACTCTAGATGACTGGCAGCATCCCGGCGCGCGAAGTGATACGCTGGCTTATCTTCAGTACACTTCCGGTTCCACTGCCAGACCAAAGGGCGTCATGCTGACACACGGAAATCTGCTGTACAACTCGGCACTAATCTACCAGTACTTTGAGCACACTTCCGACACTCGTGGAGTAATCTGGTTGCCGCCCTATCATGATTGGGGGCTTATCGGAGGAATCCTGCAGCCGCTTTATGCCGGTTGTCATGTCGTACTCATGCGCCCCTTAGACATTCTGCAGAGCCCGTTGAGGTGGCTGCAGGCCATCTCACGTTATAAGGCCAATACCAGCGGCGGGCCAAATTTTGCTTATGACCACTGTGTCCGCAAGATCGCTCCGGAACAGCGAAAAAACCTTGATTTGAGTAGCTGGGATGTCGCAGCAGTCGGCGCTGAGCCTATCCGTCAGGAAACCTTAGAAAATTTCGTAGATGCCTTTCAGTCTTGCGGCTTTCGCCGCGAAGCCTTCTACCCTAGCTATGGATTGGCTGAGGCAAGTTTAATGGCTTCAGGTAGTCTAAAAACAGCGCCGCCTGTGGTACGAGACTTCGATTCAACTGCACTTCAGGAAAATCAGGTACGGAGCGCCTGCGAGGGACCGAATGGAATCCGAACCCTGGTAGGATGCGGCAAAACATTGTCGGGACAGGACATTGCCATTGTCGATCCAAAAACCGGGACCAGATCTCCACCTGATCAGGTCGGAGAGATCTGGGTATCGGGACCGAGTGTTGCTTCCGGTTATTGGAATCGCCCTGAAGAGACCGAAGAATCGTTTCGCGCGTACTTGAGCGATTCCCCGGATGGTCCCTATTTAGATGGTCCCTATTTGCGCACCGGAGATTTGGGATTCATGCAAGACGGCGAGCTGTTCATCACCGGACGGATGAAAGATGTGATCATCGTCCGCGGGCGAAACTTTTATCCGGAGGACATCGAACAAACTATCGAACAGAGCCACGCAATGTTGCGTCCCGGGCGCTGTGCCGTTTTTTCCATTGAACGCGATGAGGAGGAAAAAGTGGTAGTGGTGGCGGAAATAGCTCCCCGCCTTTCCTCATCCCCAAAGAATGAAGCTTTGACTAATGAAGTAGTAACAAACATCCGGTACGGAGTAGCCCGGGATCATGATTTGAATATTTTCGACGTGCTGTTCCTGAAGGCGGGAAGCATCCCCCTGACCTTCAGCGGCAAGATTCAGCGCCATGCTTGCAAGATTGGCTATGTGGCAGGAACACTGAACCCATGGTGAATGAAATGCGGTCGCTTACGGAGTCCGGGATCCAGGAATGGATTGTTTCTTATCTTAGCCGCATTCTTAAAATCAGCCCTGAAGAGATTGATGTCACCGCTCCTTTTGCTTACTACGGCCTCGATTCCTTAGCCACTGTAACTTTGACCTGTGATTTAAAAGATTGGCTTGGGATCGATCTTGCGCCCACTCTTCCCTACGAATATCCGAATATCCAGGCCCTTTCTCAATATCTGACGAAAGTCTGTTTCGGAAAAAGCTAGGATCCCTTTATGGAACCAGTTGCAATTATCGGTATCGGATGCCGTTTTCCCGGCGCCGATAATCCCGATGCGTTCTGGCACCTCCTCTGTAACGCAACGGATGCTATTACAGAGGCGCCTGCCCAGCGGTGGAATGTAGATCAATTCTATGATCCGGCTGTGGCAACTCCAGGAAAAATCAACACCCGCTATGGCGGGTTCCTGGAGAAAATCGATGAGTTCGACGCCGCTTTTTTCGGCATTTCCCCACGCGAAGCCGCTCACATGGATCCGCAGCAGCGACTCCTGCTTGAAGTTGCGTGGGAAGCATTGGAGGACGGAGGACAGGTCATCGATCGATTAGCGGGCACATCGGTAGGTGTATTTATCGGCCTCTCGACGTTCGATTATGGCGTGCTCTCATTGCAAGATCTGGACGCCATAAATACTTACACCGGTACAGGCATTGCCCTATCGATCGCGGCTAATCGTATCTCGTATCTTTTCGACTTGCGCGGACCAAGTATGGTCATCGATACCGCGTGTTCATCCTCCCTTATGGCTGTTCACCTCGCTTGCCAGAGTCTTTGGCTGCAGGAATCCAATCTTGCAATTGCCGGTGGGGTGAATCTGATTCTTTCACCAAACATGTTTGTAGGCATCTCGAAAGGAAGAGTGTTGTCTCCCGATGGACACTGTAAAACCTTCAGTGCGCTGGCGAACGGCTATGTTCGTGGTGAGGGCGCCGGCGTGGTGATTCTCAAACCGCTCGCGCAGGCCCGCACGGATAGAGATTCCATTTACGCAGTCATTCGCGGAAGTGCGGCGAATCAGGATGGCCGCACGAATGGTCTGACAGCTCCCAATCGTTGGGCTCAAGAAGCGGTCCTTACCGAAGCCTATCGCCGTGCTCAGATTTCACCGGGCCGCGCCCGGTACATCGAAGCCCATGGAACAGGCACTTTGCTGGGTGATCCGATTGAAATGAAGGCCCTGGGCAGTGTCCTGAATACTGATCAAGCTGCCGGAGTGAATTGTGCTGTGGGCTCGGTTAAAACAAACATAGGTCACCTCGAAGCGGCAGCCGGGATCGCGGGCCTGATCAAAGTCGCGCTCATACTCAAACATGGCCAGATCCCACCAAGCCTCCATTCGGAGCCTCCAAATCCTCATATTCCTTTTGACGATCTTGCACTGCGTGTTCAAACAACACTGACTCCATGGCCTGAAGGAACGGAGCCTGGTGTTGCAGGAGTCAGTGCTTTCGGTGTCGGCGGAACAAATGTGCATGTGGTATTACAAGGCGAGACGAAGCCGGAAGTGAGCAAAAGCGATCGGGAAACGGTTCATACCTACTTACTTCCGATTTCTGCAAGGAGTCCGGAAGCGCTCCACGATCTTGTTCGTTCCTACCTGAGCATCTGCCGGGCCGATCCGCTATCATTATCTGATTTTTGTCACACGGCCTCCGTTCGACGGAGTCATCATAAACATCGCCTGGCATTGGTGTTTCATGATTGGGAAGAATTATTCGATCGGTTGAAGGCTTTCCTGAGCGGAGAAACATCGCCCTCCCTCTCTTTTGGCCTGAACAAACCGGGCCGATCTCCCAAGCTTGTTTTTGTTTTCTCCGGTCAAGGTTCGCAATGGAACACTCTCGGGGCTCAACTATTTGAGCAGGAGCCCGTGTTTCGCTCAACCTTGCGCCAATGCGACGAAGCACTGCGTCAATTTTGCGATTGGTCCATAACCGAAGAGCTAACGGGTGGCACGGTTCGAAATCCAACGCAAAAGGAACAACTCCTTGTTTTTGCTCTGCAAGTAACTCTGGCGAACCTCTGGCGTTCCTGGGGTATCTCACCTGATGCGATTATCGGCCATAGCATGGGCGAAGTGGCGGCCGCTCACATCGCAGGCGCGCTCACGCTCGAAGATGCAAGCCGCGTCATTTTTCATCGAAATCGTTTGATGCACCGTTTGGAAGGAAAAGGCAGCATGGCCAGCGTAGAGCTTTCTATGGAGCAAGCCCGAATGGAGCTGGAAGGTTATGAAGATCGTCTGTCGATCGCAGCGATCAATAGTCCTGCTTCCATCGTCTTATCCGGCGAACCTGCAGCACTCGACAATGTTCTGGAGAGGCTCAAAAAGAAAGGAATTTTCTGCCGATTGCTGCCGGTAACCTACGCTTCTCACAGTCCGCAAATGGAGTCACTGCAAGAAGAATTTGTAGAGGCCTTGAGCAGACTCAACCCTCGCCCTGCTTCGATTCCTTTTTACTCCGCAGTAAATGGCGGCCTTATCGATGGTCAAGAACTGGATGCCAATTATTGGAGCCGAAACATTCGAGAGCCCGTTCGTTTCGCTGCCGCGATCGAAGAAGCGGCTAAAAATGGTAATGAATCGTTCCTGGAGATCGGGCCTCATCCGGTATTGTCTACGGCACTATCGCAATGTTTCAGTCATCTGGGTAAGCGCGCAACCGTTCTTGCCTCCCTTCGCTCCGATAAAGAGGAACGCGCCTCGATGTTGGAGTCCCTCGCTACCCTGTATGCTCACGGACATTCGGTCAACTGGAGCGCATTGTACCCTCATGGAGGCGAAAAGGTTCAACTACCGTTGTACCCATGGCAGCGTGAACGTTACCCGCTGCCTGCAACAACCTCCCTGAAAACACCTGAACCTGTTCGCGGTCGGCATCAGAACATTCACGATTGGTTCTACAGAATCGAATGGCAAAGCAGCATACCGGCGGAAACCTGTATTCCAGAGGGCGAGCAATCACGCAATTGGCTCATCTTTTCCGATAGTCGTGGAGTTGGACAAACGCTCCACAAACTTATGAGCATTCGAGATCAGAACTGCATCTTGGTCTGTCCAG
>CAZDDB010000314.1:0-4470 GCA_964504105.1 uncultured Acidobacteriota bacterium | reverse complement strand
GAAACAAGGTGCCGGATTAGATACCCATCCCTGTCAATAATCGATGCACTTACAGACCCTGCTTTCTGCAGATTCAAGTTGATCGTGACTTTTTCGTCAAGTGTCGCATTAAAAAAAGATGGCGAAACCGTTATCGTTCTAATCGCGCCATCAGCAGTCACGCCCTCTGTTAACAAGCCGGAAACAAAGAGGAATAATACTGCATACTTTTGAGCACACTTATGCGGTACGTGTACCTTCATTATGAAAACCTCGGGGAACTCGGCAAGGTTGGCTGGAGCAATTAGGAATCGTTACACTACCGTTATCTAACTAATGGAAGGTCAGTCCCAACGTACCGCCGCTTGGACGATCAATTTGTAAAAGCCGGAAGTATTACAGGTCTTGCTGCAGATGTCAAGCGAATGTCCCAAAGTTCCTGTAAAAGGGGAAACAGGTGCATTGAACACCGCGCCACAATCGTGATGCGATAATCAGTGTAGCGAAAAGAAGTTTGAGGAACTGCGGGACATCACTCCGTCTGAAGCTATTGATTGCGGAGCAACTTTATCATGCCGGGTATATCAGTTTTAGGCGAATTGCAGACATGATTCCGGCAGACATAAGCGGTCGCTTTATTTTGGATGGCAGTTTGCTGCCCGGTAAACGGAGCGATCTGAGCAATCTCCGGATTCTCTTCATTTGCAGGGCGAAACAACAACACTTTGTTCGGGAGAAATTCATTCCGAAGGGCATGGAGCATTTTCTGCGTCTGTTCCTCCTGCAAATCACCAACGACCACAACTTCAAAGGATGGCCCGAACGCGAAATCCAGAGCCGACATCAAGAAGGAGTACGCGGAAGGGGCCTGACTCACGCTGGAGGAAAACGCGCGCCCGATTCTCGCAGCCTTCTCCTCCCAATCCGAATTTCCCGTAATCCTCGCAAGGCGAAGAAGATTCAGCATTCCGACCGAATTTCCGGAAGGGATAGCACCGTCGTATATTTCCTTGGATCGTACCAGCAGTTCCTCTCCCCGGTCCGATGTAAAAAAGAACCCTCCCTTCGTTTCATCCCAGAAGTGCAACAGACAGTAAGCATTCAGTTCAATTGCTGTCCGAAGAACCGCCGTATCAAACGTCGCCTCGTAGTACTCGAGCAAACCCCAGATCAAGAATGCGTAGTCGTCGATATGAGCAGGCAGACCGGCTTCCCCGGTACGATACCGGTGGAGCAGTTCTCCACCCGGTTTACAAAGATTTTTCAGGATAAAGTCTACAGCAGATTTCGCGGCTGCAGCGTAGGCGGGCTCATCAAAGACCTGTGCCGCTCTTGCCAGGGCTGCGATCATCAGGCCGTTCCAATCGGTAAGAACCTTGTCATCTTTGTGCGGATGCACGCGCTGGTCGCGGTACGTAAACAATCTCTCTCTCGAAACCTCCAGGCGGTCCTGGATCTCGTTCGGGGTTAAGTCCAGCTCAGCGCTAAGCTCCTTCCATGATTTACTGAGATGCAGAATGCTCTCGCCGGTCATATGACCAACTGTTGGTTCGACAAAATTTCCGCCTTTTTTCACGCCGTAAACTTGAATAAATATTCCGGCATTCTCCTCATCCAGAAGAGTCTCGATTTCCTCAGGAGTCCAGAGATAGAACTTTCCTTCCACACCTTCACTGTCCGCGTCCTCCGCGGAATAGAAACCGCCGCCGGAATCAGTCATATCACGAAGCACATAAGTAAAGATTTCCCGGGCTGTCTTCTTGTATTCCTCTTTGCGGGTCGACTGAAATGCTTCGGTGTAGGCGAGTGCAAGAAGCGCCTGATCGTAAAGCATCTTTTCATAGTGGGGGACGAGCCAGGTACGATCCGTGGAATACCGGTGAAACCCGAATCCGATGTGGTCGTAGATCCCGCCGCGGCACATTTGCTGGAGAGTCCGTTCGGTCATCTCCAGTGCCTTGCTGTTTCCGGACCGTTTCCATGTACGAAGCAAGAAGAAGAATTGGTGGGGAGTTGGAAATTTTGGAGCACTGCCAAAGCCGCCGTAACTTTCATCAAACCGCTGGGTAAGCTGTTCGAAGGCAAGTTTGAGAACGAATTCTTCAAGATCATTCCCGCCATCCGGCGCCACCTGCTGTAGAGCCGAAACGATCTGGTCAGCGGAGCGCGTGACGTCCTGATATCTGTTCTTCCAGGCATCGCGAATCCGGGGAATCAGGTCCATCATCCCCGCCCGCCCGAAGCGATCGTACTTGGGAATATAGGTGGCTGCAAAAAATGGCTTCTTTTCCGGCGTCATGATGATGGTCAACGGCCACCCGCCGCTTCCGGTAGTCATCTGACAGACGGACATGTAGATGTTATCGATGTCGGGACGCTCCTCGCGATCAACTTTGATCGACACGAATGCATCATTCATCAACTGCGCCACTTCGGCATCTTCAAACGATTCGTGCTCCATGACATGACACCAGTGACACGTTGAGTATCCAATCGATAAGAAGACGGGTTTGTTTTCCCTGCGTGCTTCTTCAAAGGCTTCGTCGCCCCAGGGGTACCAATCTACCGGATTGTAAGCGTGTTGAAGCAGATAGGGGCTCTTTTCTTTTGACAGACGGTTCGGCGTCTCGGGCTTGTTTGAATCTGGAACGGACATAGGATTCCTCTGAAACGACGGAAGAATACTATGGATGCGCAAAAATATCAAAAATGAAGAGGAGATGTTTCCCCTGAGGCATCTGTGATTAAATAATTGCCATGAGTATTCCCGTAATTACGGTGATTTTTCTTGGCGCCCTGGCGCTTGGATATCGTTTCTATGGCAGGTTTGTAGAACGAAAGTACAGTCTGGATGAGGAACTTCCCACACCGGCGGTAACTATCAATGATGGACAGGACTTTACTCCGACAAAGCCGTTCTATTTAATGGGGCAGCATTTTAGCGCGATTGCTGCCGCCGGACCGATTGCAGGTCCCATCATCGCCTCACAGCAGTTTGGCTGGCTTCCCTGTTTATTATGGATCGGACTGGGCGCGATTTTTATCGGAGCGATGCACGACTACTCCACCCTCATCGCATCCGTGCGGCACCAGGGACGGTCCATTGCAGAAATTATCCGGCACCGGCTGGGCAACCGCGCGTGGTACGCGATGATGCTGTTTATCTGGATCGCACTCCTTTACGTAATTCTGGCATTTACAGATATCACGGCCGGCACCTTCATCGGAAAAAGTGAGGAACTGGAAGGAGGAAGCTTCACCTTCAACGCCGGCGGCGCAGTGGCCGCGGCAAGCACTGCCTATTTGCTGCTGGCGATCCTGATGGGAGTAGTACAAAAAAAATGGAATCCGCCTCTGTTCTGGCAAACCGTTATCTTTGTGCCCGCCTCGCTGGCGGTTGTATGGCTTGGGACGAAGATTTCCACTCTGTTGATTCTGGATGCAAAGACGTGGAGCCTTCTGATTCTGGCTTATTGTTTTGTCGCGTCCCTGCTTCCTCTCTGGCTGCTTCTGCAACCGCGGGGATATCTCGGGGGTTTTATTCTTTACATCGCCCTGGCAACCGGCGTGATCGGTTTGTTTTTTGGAGGATACCCGATTCAACAGAAGGCATTTATTACCTGGAACACGCCGGGCGTGTTATCAGGTTCACTGTTTCCGTTTCTGTTTGTGACAATTGCATGCGGCGCCTGTTCAGGATTTCATGGTCTCGTAGCTTCGGGAACCACTTCCAAGCAAATTGCGCGCGAAGCGCATTGCAGACCGGTCGGTTATGGGAGCATGCTGCTGGAAGGGCTTGTCGCTCTGATCGCGCTGGCCACTGTGATGATTGCCGCCCCGTCTACATTGACAGGTCTGGCCCCAGGCAAGATCTATGGGAATGGAATCGGTCGTTTCCTTACCATACTGATTGGCGAAAAGAACTACTATTTTGCCGCTACTTTTGGCGCGATGGCCTTTTCCACTTTTGTGTTTGATACGCTGGATGTCGCAACGCGCCTGGGACGTTACATACTGCAGGAATTGTTTTCGATGGAAGGACGCAAGGGAGCGATCATCGGGACTGCAATGACGATTCTTCCGCCGGCCCTGTTGCTCCTGGTCTCGAATGAAGGCGCCTACAAGCTGTTCTGGACGCTTTTCGGCACGAGCAATCAGCTTCTTGCAGCGCTCAGCTTGCTGGGCATTTCCGTCTGGCTGAAGATGTCAGGACGCTCTTCGTGGTTTGTTGTGATTCCCATGCTCTTCGTAATGACAATCACGCTCTGGTCGCTTTCCCTTCAGGCAAGCTGGGCGTTTAAAATAATCGCCCAAGAAGGTTTTGCCTTCAGCACAACTTTCATGAACGGACTGATTTCCATGATCCTGATCTTTCTCGCGGCGATGATGATCGTAGAAGCCCTGCGCGCCAAAAACCAGCATGTGGCCGTCCCCGACCGCCATCCCTGATACCGGTTCCTGTTTGAATAACTCCGGACCTTGTGAAACTTT
>CAZDDB010000313.1:0-4470 GCA_964504105.1 uncultured Acidobacteriota bacterium | reverse complement strand
GGGGAGACAACAGCCATCGAATTGGAGAGCATGACACACACCATTCCGGTCAGCATCGGTTTGCGGTAACGGATCAGATACGGCCATAAACGTCGCAAAGAAGCGAGCGAGCTTTCGTTTTTCATGTCGGATTTTGTTGCGGTGCTACTGAGCTAATACACGTTCGTAGTATTTTTCGTAAACAGGAACTATCTTTCGCTGGTCAAACAATTCGATGGCCCTGCGGCGTCCTTCCAGTCCCATCCGGGACCGCAAGCCTGAGTTTTGCAAGATCTCCAGCGTATATTCGGCCATCCGGTCGACATCACCCAGATTGGCAAGATAGCCCGTCTCACCGTGCAAAACAACTTCCGGCAAACCCCCCACCAGTGTGGCTACAACCGGAACTTCACAGCTCATCGCCTCCAGAGCGGCCAATCCAAAGCTTTCGAGCTCGCTGGGCAGCAACAGAACATCCGCGCATCCCATCAGATCGGGCAGGTTGTCCTGTTTTCCCAAAAAGAGAACATGTTCGGTCAGTTTGTTTTCGTAGCAGTAACGTTCTGCGACCGATCGTTCGGGTCCGTCTCCCACGAACACCAGTCTGCAGGGCGTTTCTGCCAGTACTCTTTGAAAGATTTCGATCACGTTGATGATTCGTTTGACCGGCCGGAAGTTGGAGACGTGCATCAGAACGGGCTCCCCGCCCGGTGCAATCACGCTTCGTTTGCACTCACCATTTAACGGTTTTTTGAAAAAATCTGTGTCTACAAAATTGGGGATCACTTCCACATCGTTTCGTCCAACCTGCGACTGCGTCAGCAACTGCAAGTATTTTGAAACCGCTGTGACGCCATCGCTCTTTTTGATTCCGAATTTGGTAATCGGAAAATAGGAACGGTCCATTCCTACCATCGTAATGTCTGTTCCATGCAAGGTCGTGATCACTTTAATATCGCGATCCTCTACCATCGATTTCGCGAGATAGGCGCTGATGGCATGAGGCAGAGCGTAGTGAACATGAAACAGATCGAGCCGTGCGTATTTGGCGATCTCGGTCATTTTGGCCGCCAGGGCCAGATCATACGGCGGATATTCGAACAGCGGGTAGGGGATCATATCCACTTCATGAAAGAAGATCCGTTCTTGAAACTTGTCCAACCGGATCGGCAGCGCGTAACTTACAAAATGGATTTCATGGCCTGCTTTTGCGAGCTCCTTGCCGAGCTCGGTCGCGATCACACCACTACCGCCATAAGTCGGATAACAGGTAATTCCAATCTTTAGACGCATTCTTTCTTCGTGCCTTCGTGTCTTTGTGGTTTTTTCTTTATCCCATTGCGGCTACAAGGTCCGGGATGGCGACCGGTTCCATCGTCAGAAACGGTTCTGCGTGCGAGACGCCGATCAAGGAACCAAAATACTTCATGCGTGTTTCCAGGTTTTCAAGAAACGCGCGCGTGCTTAAGAGCGTTTCCGGTTCTTTACTTTCAGGATCAAAAAATTGCGATTTATGCGCCCGCACTGCCTTCCATTTTTGTTCTATCTCGCCGCTGATGTCGATAAGAAATGAAGGGACGACATCATAAAGAATCTGGTGATACAAGATTCGTTTTGGGCGAAAGCGTTCCTGTCCCGTTTCCATTTTCACTAGTCCCGACAGATAACATGCCTCGGTCACAAGATGGGACGTTGCAATGTGATCTGCGTGTCTTGCGCGCCAGTAGTGAGTGAACACAATGCTGGGGCGATATTTCCGCAGAAGCCGAACCACCTTCAAGTGATTCTCGCGAGTGACTGTCACGCTGCCATCGGGGATGTCCAGGCATTCCCGTACCTTTGCGCCGATCAGACGTGCGGCTTCTTCGGCTTCTTTTTGGCGAATATCCATTGTCCCCCGCGAACCAAACTCGCCGCGTGTCATGTCGGCGATGCCCACCGCGTAGCCCTGTTTGTTGAGCTTGATCAATGTCCCGGCTGCAGCAAGCTCGATGTCGTCCGGATGCGCCGAAAATGCCAGTACGTCCAGTTTGATGTCTGTCATAAAATATCAAATATCGATCAAATATTAAATATCAAATTGATTTTGCAATCCCCACATTTCAGAACGATAAGTATAAGGTATAAAACTCCGCCGTGCATGTTTCATCCTTCATCCTTCATCCTTCATATTTCGATCCACTGGTGGCCTCTTGCCGGCAGCTCGATCTTCTGGTAGATCTCTTGCAGTAATTCAGGCAGGCGGGAAGCAAAGGAAAAGATGTTGATATGCCGTTCCTGCAATTTTTCGTCCGGGTAGATCACATTTTTTGCGCTTCGGACTTGTTGAAACAGGGTCTGGTCTTTCCGTTTTGCCGCAAAAAACGCTTTTTGTTCCATTTTCTGAAGTTGATAGCGGACCTTTCGTTCCGACGTCTCGATCGACTTCCTGAGCGTGGGCTCGATTTCTTCTGCGATTTTTTTCACGTGATCCAACCGCTGCCCTGCGGTTTCGTTCAGTTCCCGGATTTCCGAACGGATCGCATTCAGAGAGCGGTTGTTTAATAGCGCATCGAGCAGAATGTCTTCCCGGATGAAGAACTCCTCGGGCCTGAGCTTTCTTGAATCGAGAAACGCCTGTGTTGCCGCGGGCAGCAATGTAATGCTTGCGCGGGACAGCAGCCACGGTTGTTTCATGTCCATCGCTTCGTACCACGGATGAAGCTGTGCGAAGTAGGCGATCTCTGCGGGACCCGCTACGTACGCCAATGTGGGAAATAAGAAATCCTGGAACAACGGACGCAGCAGCGCGGAAGGACTGAGCGTTTCCGGCGCAAAGATATTCTCGCGGTCCTTCGCAGTCAGGTGTGCGCGCTCTCCGTTCCGGATCACGAATAAAGGCAGGGCATCCTCCTCCATCTTCACCTGCACGGGGTAATGCCTTTGTTTCAGCTTTTGATTCTGCTCCTGAAGGAGGTGCGCCAACTGACCGTTTCGTTGAAAGAATTTTGCGAAGAAGGGGGAGGCCAGTTTTTTTAGATCGGGGTCGGATGGATCCACAATCAGGATCGGGAAACCCTGCAGCAACCAGACCAGAGTTTTTGCAAACGCCTGGGCGAGGGTGCCGGAAGAGTAACACTCCTTCAATCGCGGCGATTTGATTTCGGAAAGCGCTCTCAGCAGAATCTTGCGGATCTCCGGATTTGCGACGGAAACCAGGCCGGTTGGCCGGCGATTCAAAAATAAATGCTCTTTGAGTGAATAGCTCTGGATTTCAAAATCAGGTTTCAGCAATGCAAAGTTCGCGATTTCGTGCATGTTGTGATCTTCGGTGGCCATCCAGAAAATAGGAACGCAGGGGAGTCCGGTATCTTTCTCTGCCTGTTGTGCGGCGCGAAGCGCGGTGAGCGCCTTCCATAATGTATAGAGTGGGCCTGTCAGCAATCCTGTTTGTTGACCTGTGATTACACAGAGCGCCTCGGTACGGCTCAATTTTTCAACTAGAGAGGCGGCATGTGGATTTTCGAAGACGGCATTTTGACGCTGCAGGATTGCGCAGAGTTCCCGGCGGTGTGAAAGATACCGGGGCTCAATGGAGGGTTGAAGCGGATAGAAGTCCTGTACCTTTTCCGGATTCTCCACAAAATCAGTGAATAGAGCATTCATTCCGGGAAGTTGCGAAAAAGGTAAACGATCCATCTGCTTAGTTTAAGGCAAAACTCCGGCGCGGGCGAATTGATATTTGGATGGGACGGACGGGATGAGAACTGGCGCGAGTTCATATTCAGGCCGGCTCGGCTGTTACGGATCCGGCTGAAAGAGTTTTGTTTGTGCGATAATATTTCATTTGATTGGGCTGTAACGGTGTTTCTTGATCCGAATGCGATATCTTTATTTGATGTAAACGCTTTTGTCTGTAGATTCTCACAAATGAGCAGTGGATCACTGAGTATTTTGCTGGCTGGCCTTCTTGGTCTCACCTACTTTATCTGGCCGCTATACCACGCCATTTCTGGTAATAACCGTAAAGCCCGAATTCTCAGAAAGATTTTTTTCGCCCTGCTATTAGGCTCTTTCTTATGCGGCATCGGGATAGCATACGAGTTTGCCATGGGTTTTCCGCATCGAGAAGGCTGGCTTGGATACGTGATGTTGATTGAGATGCTAGTGGCTCTCTCGTTGATCGGATCTTTAGTAGTTCTGCTGTTTCTTAAGTCAGAGGCGAAAGCTCACTAGAATGGACGGGCTCGCAGGCACGCCTTTTGCAAAAAACCAAGAATCATAAGATTACAAAGTTCAGATCGTATGCTTATGATCTCTAATCCATTAGAAACGCCAGCAAAAGTCGCGGCTGCCTCCAAGCCTGAAGTAACCGGCCGCCGCGAATCGCCTTCAAGCAAAACATTGTGAGTTTGTTTTCAAACCGAGATCCCTCCCGTCACTGCCGGCGGCTGCAATTGGCGGCCTGGCTCGCTGGAGCTCGCCAGCGGGCAAATGGTTTCCACAATCGGC
>CAZDDB010000312.1:0-4476 GCA_964504105.1 uncultured Acidobacteriota bacterium | reverse complement strand
CATCTGATCGAACAACTCTTTGGAGAAAAGCATCGGATGCCCTCTCCGCCCACGGTAAGAAGCAAGCACGATCTTTTCATCGTTCTTTTGCCATGCAGAAATCACCTTCTCTACAATCTGTGAATTCACTGCCGGCTGATCCCCCAGGAGCACCACAAGCGCTTCGGATCCCGGATCACATGCCCCAATTCCAACGCGGTACGATGCGGAGCACCCCTGGCCGGTTGCCGGATTCACAACAACTTTGGCCCGCCCGAATTGCACCTGTTTGCGCACTTCTTCAGCAGTGGCGCCCAAAACGACCACAACTTCATTCAGGGGTGTACAGGACTCAAATTGTTCAACCACCCAGCCGAGCAAGGTGGTCCCTTTGAACGGAAGAAGTTGTTTGGGTTGTCCTAAACGGCTGGAAGCGCCGGCGGCGAGAACCAATCCGGAAACAAATCTTTTCATGTTTGCATGAACGCACCGATTGCTATTTTGCGTACTGGGCGGGAGTGGTCTCGAAAGTTTCCTTGCAGCGGCGGCAACAAAAGTAGTATTGCTTCGCTTCGTACGTTGCAGTGTGCTTCGCGGTTGCTACATCCACTTTCATACCGCAAACAGGGTCAACCGCTTCGGCCTGGGTTTGGACGACGGGGACCTTGGCGCCAGGCTCTTCCTTGCGCACTGTCTTTTGTTTCCTGAATTGCAGGATCTCAGCCATGATGCTGAACGCGATTTCCGGAAGAGTTTCGGCACCCAGTTCCAATCCTGCCGGACACTTTACCTGTTTCAAATGATCCTCTGCGATCCCCTTTTCGCGCAGGTATTGAAAGATAGACTTGGACTTTTCGCGGCTCGCCACGAAGCCGACGTAAACGGCGTTGTTTCCAACCACCGCTGAAAGCGCGTCTTCATCACCATCTCCCATCGTTGCAACGATAACGTAGCTCCTGGATTGGATGCGATTCTTCGCTTCATCAAAGTTGGTCAACAATGTGTCTGCGTCGGGAAACGCGGCGTTTGATGCGGAAGGATCTGCGATGCAAACGTTGAAATCGAGCATCTTGCCCAGATGAGACAACGCCTGTGCTACTGGCGAGTGACCCAGGATCAACAACTCCGGCTTGGGTAAAACCGGTTCCAGATAGATCTGCAATGATCCTCCTCCTTGACAGGCCATCAAATATTCCTGCACTCCCTGCCAATCTTTATTCACGCTGTCGGGACTAATAATGATCAGGCTTGGCTTCCCGGATTCCAGTGCTTTTTTTGATTCGCGCAGAACAATCGGCTGGACACATCCTCCACCCACCCAACCGGTGATCGAGCCATCCGGACGGATGATCGCCCTGGATCCTGGTTTCGCCGATTGGGGACGCCGGTAAGCTACAACAGTGGCCAGCACAAAAGGCTCGCCCTTTGCGCGAAGCTCAACGGCTTCTTCCAATACATTGTTCCACATACTTTTGCATTTCCTAGCCGGAGCGCGGGCATCTTGCCCGCAAGTCTCGTCAGGAAACTAGATCCTGCGGGCTGGAAGCCCGCGCTCCAGCTGAAAAATTACTCCGTTATACCTTTTTCGCGCAGAAGTTGCCATACTTTGAATGGCGTGATTGGAATATCAATGTGGCGGACACCCAGATGCCACATCGCATCCACTACTGCGTTCACAATCGCAGCAGGGGCGCCGACTGTCGCCGATTCACCCACACCCTTTGCCCCGAGCGGATGATGAGGCGAAGGCGTGCAGGTCTTATCGGTTTCCCAGTTTGGAGTCTCCATCGAGGTAGGTAGCAGGTATTCCATGAAACTACCGCCGATGATATTACCGTCCGGATCGTACTGGATCTCTTCCATCAATGCGGGAGCAAATCCCATCGTTAACCCGCCATGGATCTGTCCTTCCACAATCATCGGATTGATGATATTTCCACAATCATCCACCGCAACGAAACGGCGGACTTTCACTTCACCGGTTCCCTTATCGATATCCACCACGCAGATGTAGCTGCCAAACGGATACGTAAGGTTCGGAGGATCGTAATAGTCTACCGCCTCCAGCCCGCCTTCCATGCCGGGGGGATGATTGGTATAAGCCGCAAATGCAATCTCCTGTATCGTCTTGGCTCGATCCGGAGAACCTTTCACGTAAAACTTTCCAGGTTGCCACTCCAGATCCTCTTCACGCGCTTCTAATAGATACGCAGCAATCTTCTTTGCTTTCTCGCGGATCTTTCGGGAAGCCATGGCACCGGCGGCCCCGCCAACCGGTGTGGAACGGCTGGCATACGTTCCCAGGCCGTATGGACATGTGTCCGTGTCTCCCTCCTCCACTGTAATGTCGTTCACCGGAATCCCGAGCTCCTCAGCAATAATTTGAGCGTACGTTGTTTCGTGTCCCTGTCCCTGTGACTTGGTACCAAATCGCGCAATCACTTTGCCCGTGGGGTGAATCCGGATTTCCGCGGAGTCGAACATCTTTATGCCAAGAATGTCGAAATGCTTGGACGGCCCCGCGCCAACAATTTCCGTGAAACTGGAGATGCCGATGCCCATCAGCTCCCCTTTCTTCCTCTTCTCAGTCTGTTCTTTACGAAGGTCGTGGTAGCCTATCTTCTTCATTGCCAGATCAAGGGCCCCGTTGTAATTTCCGCTGTCGTATTCCCAACCGAGCGCCGATTTGTATGGAAAACTTTCCGGCTTAATGAAGTTCTTCTTCCGGAATTCAGCAGGATCCATCCCGATTTGGTGAGCCATGATGTCGGCCATGCGCTCAATCGCATGTACCGCCTCGGTAACGCGGAAAGAGCAACGATACGCGATTCCGCCCGGAGGCTTGTTCGTGTAGGCCGCATCGACTTCCACATGAGCGGCTTTGAAATCGTAGGAGCCGGTGCAAATGTGGAACAGTCCGGCAGGAAATTTCGAAGGATTGGCTGCCGCATCCGTGTAGCCGTGATCCGCAAGCGTCTTGATGCGAAGGGCGGTCAGAGTCCCGTCTTTCTTTGCAGCAAGCTCTGCGGTCATGTGGTAATCGCGCGCAAAAGAAGCTGACATCAGATTCTCCATCCGGTCTTCAATCCACTTCACCGGCTTTCCAGTCAGGATGGCTGCAGCAGAAGCAACAACGTACCCCGGATAGATCGGTACTTTGCCGCCAAAACCGCCGCCGATATCGGGCGAAATGATATGGATCTTGTCTTCGGGTATGCCGGTGACAATTGCAAATGCGGTTCTGATGACATGAGGAGCCTGAGTCGTCATCCAGACTGTCAGTTTTCCATAGATCTTATCGAATTGCGCAACGCAACCGCATGTCTCAATCGAGGAAACATGGATGCGCGGAAGGTAGATTTTCTCCGAAACGGTGACATCGGCTTCTGCAAAAGCTTTGTCCGTTGCGGCTCTGTCACCCGTTTCCCAATGCCAGATGTGATTGTCTTTTTTCCCAGGCTTGTCCGTGCGCAAAACCGGCGCGCCCGGTTCCAGGGCCTTGAACGGATCCACAACAACCGGAAGAGGCTCGTAATCCACTTCAACGGCTGCCACACCGTCCGCTGCGATGTAGCGATCTGTGGCCAGAACGCCTGCAACCTCCTGTCCTTGAAACATCACCTTTTCAACCGGCAAGACCATCTGTGTATCGCTCATCAAAGTCGGCATCCATGCAAGTTTATGCGCCTCCAGGTCTTTGCCGGTAACGACCGCCAAAACACCCGGGATCGCAAGCGCCTTTGAAGCGTCGATATTTTTGATTCTTGCGTGAGGAAGCGGACTCCGGACCATGTCCAGATAGATCATGTCCGGGAGTTTGATATCATCGACATAGTTGCCTTTCCCGCGAAGAAAACGGAGATCTTCCTTTCTCTTTACCGAATGTCCCATTCCACCGACTTCTGGAGTTGTACGCGGTTCCATCATTGACCTCCTTCACGCAACTTACCTGCTGCGTACTGCATGGACTTGACGATATTGACATATCCGGTGCACCGGCAGAGATTGCCCGAAATGGCCTTCCGAATATCCAGTTCCGTCGGGTTGCCATTTTCTTTTAACAGCGCGTATCCTGTCATGAGCATCCCGGGCGTACAGAAGCCGCACTGCAAACCATGTTCCTGGTGGAACCCTTCCTGGATCGGGTGAAAATTGCCGTTTTGCTCCAGCCCTTCCACTGTCATGACCTCACGGCCGTTCGCTTGCACGGCAAAGATGGTACACGACTTCACCGGCTTTCCATCCAGAAGTACGGTGCACGCGCCGCAATGGGTTGTGTCGCAACCGATGTGTGTGCCGGTCAGGCCAAGGACTTCACGAATCAAGTGGACCAACAGAAGGCGAGGCTCAACCTGTGCAGTACGTTCTGCGCCATTCATTTTTATCTGGATCTGCTGTGTCGACATGCTACTTCCCTCCTGTCGCGCGCTCGAGTGCGCGACGGAGCGCGCGCGCCGTCAACACACGAATGAGATCGCGCCGGTATGCTTCCGAGCC
>CAZDDB010000311.1:0-4480 GCA_964504105.1 uncultured Acidobacteriota bacterium | reverse complement strand
TGGCGATTGTCATCGACGAATACGGCGGCACATCCGGACTGGTCACCATGGAAGACCTGCTGGAAGAAATTGTGGGAGAAATTGAAGACGAATATGACGAAACCAGCTTTGAGAGTTATCGTGAAAAAGATGGATCGTATATCGTCACAGGAAAATTCACGGTCGAGCGTTTGGAAGAAATCTTTCACGTTCAAGTCCTTGCAGAAGACTTTGAGACGGTCAGCGGCCTGGTTTTTTCCGTTCTTGGACGAATCCCCATTGTGGGTGAAATTGTGAAATACAAGAATCTCAATTTGGAAATCCTGGAAGCGGACAAACGCCGGATTCATCGCCTGCGAATCCGCGCTCTGCCTGAACAAGAGAATGCAGAAGAAGCAGTCTAAGTACGGCACCGTGAGCCTGCTGGGGCGCCCCAATGTAGGCAAATCCACGCTTTTCAACATCCTGGTCGGGGCAAAACTGGCGATCGTCTCCCCCAGACCTCAAACCACACGAAACCGGATCACGGGAATTCTTACCAATGAAGAGGGACAAATTGTGTTCTGGGATCTTCCCGGAATCCACAGGGCTTTCGGCGAAATGAACAAACGGATGGTATCGATTGCTCTCAACGGTCTTGGCGTGGTGGACCTTGGCCTGTGGGTAATCGATGCAAAACGGGATCAACGGATTGACCAGTTCATCATGGGACACATCAAGGCAAAAAAACCGCGTCTGATCCTGATCATCAACAAAACGGACTTGGTGCCCCACAATGAGCTATTCCCCCTGGTCGACCTGTACCGGAAAGCGTACGAGTTCCTGGAAATCGTTCCCGTCTCCGCATTGAAAAATAAAAACATCGAGCGTGTCACGCCTGCAATTTTCCGCCACCTGCCGGAAGGAGACCCGCTCTTTCCGGAAGACTCTCTCACCGATGTTCCGGAGCGGGTTCTTGTGGCAGAAATGGTAAGGGAAAAGGTGTTTCGCCTTACAAAGGAAGAGATTCCTTACTCCACCGCGGTCCGGGTTGAATCTTTTGTGGAAAAATCTAAGTTAATCTCTATCCACGCTGAAATCTGGGTGGAAAAGGAATCTCAAAAAGGAATTCTGATTGGAAAGGGCGGCGAGATGATCAAAAAGATCGGCATGCAAGCGCGAATTGACGTCGAAAAGCTGCTGGGCAGAAAAATTTTCCTGGAATTGAATGTCAAAGTAAGAGAGAAGTGGCGGGATCGGCCTTCCGCCCTCGACGAACTGGGAATCAGGATATGAACCGCAAAGGGCGCAAAGACCGCAAAGATATAGGAAATAATTTTTTCTTTGCGGTCTTGGCGGTCTTTGCGGTTAGTGCACGCCAATGAAACAGGCAGTTGCAAGACGGTTTACGTTACTGAAGTGGATCCCACGAATTCTATTGATCGGGATCATCGGTTTTACCACATATGTATGGTGGAGCTTCGGCCGGACGGCAACAACAAATGAGCCCGTGGTGATCCCGCCGAAGAGTAAACCGCCAAGAGTTGTCGGTACCGTAAAGAACATTGACTATACCCATTTCGACAAAGGGCAGCGAATTTATCGCGTGACAGCGGACACACAGGAGAAAATGAAATCAAATGCTCAGAAACTGGAGAACCCGGAATTCATCTTCTACGACAAGGATCAGAAAGAGGCGATCCGGATCACGGGAAAGCAGTGCACGATCTCCAAGGATATGAGCACGATCACGGTGCTGGAAGATACCGAAGTGAAATCTCCAAACGGCATGTCTGTCTCCTCGAGATTGATCAAATACGATAGCCGTCTGCAGGAATTCAGCACTCCTGCTCCTGCAAAGTTTGAATGGAAGACTCTGCGGGGACGAGCCAAAGGATTCATCTACAAGATTGATACGGAAAACCTGATCCTTCCCGAAGAGCCCGAAATCCATTATGTGAATTCGCTCAGCGCAGACCGTACTCCGATCTTGATGGAAGGAGAGCGCGGACTGATCGACCGCCGGAACGGATTTGCTTATTTCGAAGAGAACGTCACTGTCACGCAGGGAGCGGATAAAATCAAAGCAGACCGGATGGAAGCGGCTTTTACACCCGAGGGAAACGATCTGGAGAAGATCACGGCAATCGGGAATGTTCACATCAAATTTGGCCGGCCCGGAACAGACCAGCCCGAGACAGAAAAACAGGCCCCGGCAGTTCTTCCTGTTTCACGTCAAACGCCCGGCCTGGGAAATGTGTTTGAGACAGAGGAGAGCACGGCAAAGGATCTGGACGCCAAAACTGTGGAGATGTTTTTTGCCAAAGACGGACACACAATCGAGTCTTTTCATTCCACCGGAGATTGCGTTTTTGTGCTTCATGCGTATGATGCACAAAACAAGACCCGCGAAAACCGAATCATCAAAGGAGATGAATTTAACGCCAGCTTTAACCCCGCCGGAGAAATGGAGCAGTTCCATGCAAAACACAACGTGTCCGTGAAGCTTCAGCCGGTGCGAATAGCGAAAACGGAAGAAGATGTTTCCAACCAGACGATCTTTTGTGACGACCTGCTTGCGTATTTCCTTCCTTCCACCGGTGATGTCAAGGAAATCCACTTTAACAACGGGTTCAAACATGTGCAAAACAAACGGACTGTTTCCAGCGATTCGGCGCTCTACACAGCGGCGTTGAAAAAAACGGACTTGACCGGCAGTCCCGAAATCAAGGATCCGACTCTGGATATCACGGCCGAAACGATGGAACTATTCGAAGAGACGTCCGGGATCCACGCGAAGGGAAACGTGAAAAGCGCCTTTATCAAAAGCGAAGGCAAGACGCCGGCTACTTTTCCGTTTTCTTCCCCTTCCAATCAGCCGGTTTACATCAGCGCGGAGACCATGAATTGGGATTCCCAGAAATCGGAAGCCCTCTACAACGGAAAAGCGAAACTGTGGCAGGAAAGCAATGTGATCACGGCCGACAGAATGATCATCAATGACCGCGACAAAACGCTTTCCGCTTACGACAGAGTACATACAATCTTCTATAACGGCGCCAAAAAAGTTGAAGAGCCGGAAGCTCCAAAAGCAAAAAAAAAGAAATCGAAAAAGCAGGGTGAGAACCAACCCCAGACTCAAACTCAAACACAGACGCAAACACAACCCCAAACGCAGGAACAAGAAGAACCGGAAAATTACCTGATCGGTTCCGAAGATACAACCCAAGAAGGACCGATTTCTGTAGATGCGGGAATCATGAACTATGTCGAGAAGGACCGGATCATTCATTATGAAAACGATGTAAAGATTGTGACTCCCTCCACAAAGATCGAATCCGAGCGGGCAGATTTTTACTTGATGGAAAAATCTTCCGAATTCGACCGGCTGTATGCTCAAGGAAAAGTCCGGATTGCCCACGAAAAGAAAAAAGGAACCGGCAAGCAAGCTTTGTTTTATTCAAAAGAAAGAAAGCTTGTACTGGAGGGGAGTCCGAAACTGACGGAACCCGGAAAAGCGGACATCGTGGGTCACGTGTTGACCCTGTTTCTGACAGATGGCCGAATCCTCATTGACGGCGAAGCGGATGGACGCGCGCGCACCACGCTTCAAATGGAAGGAAGCGATCTGATAACCCCTTCCCAAACACCACCTTCTAACACACCATCGCCACAACATCCGCCCCCCTGATCACACGGCCGGCTTCGCCTTTTCCTGCGGACTCAATTTGATTTGGATTTCTCGGCAATGCTCCAGGCCACTTCACTTTGCAAGGCCAAAATGTCACGCATGTCCATATTCCTCCGCTCAGCAAAGCAAGCGTCTTCGTTTGAAAAATCTATCCATGTATTACTTGAATTCTGTCAGGTACCCATGCATAATAATGAGTATACCAACTGTAACAGGAGGTACCCTTGGAAACAACCATACTCACTATTAAAGGGCAGATGGTAATTCCTGCCAGAATCAGACGCAAGTTAGGTCTCATGCGGGGAAGCAAGCTTGTTGTTCAGGAAATCGACCACGGCTTCGTCGTGTATCCTCTCGACAGGAGCTACTACGAGCAATTTGCCGGAATCGTGGGAACTCGAGGCAAGACAACGAAGGCATTACTTGAGGAGCGAAGGAAGGATAGGGAACGTGAAGAAAAGAGTATGTGATGCGCACGCGTTGATAGCATATTTCGAGAAAGAAGAAGGCTGGGAAAAAGTGACCGACTACTTCCAGCAAGCGGGAGCAAGCCAAGCACCGCTGTTCCTGTCGACTGTAAATTACGGCGAGGTCTTTTACATCACCCTGAGAGAAGCGGGCCGGGAGGCTGCGGAAGCAGTGATATCGGCTATCAAAGCGCTGCCGATACAATTGGTCCCAGTTGACGAGGAAATTGCACTGACAGCCGCCCGGTTTAAAGCCAAAGGGGGCCTGTCCTATGCAGACTGCTTTGCCGCCGGCCTGGCCGCAGTCATAAAGGCAGAAGTTATCACAGGAGACCCCGAGTTCAAGAAAATACAAAAAGAAGTT
>CAZDDB010000310.1:0-4496 GCA_964504105.1 uncultured Acidobacteriota bacterium | reverse complement strand
AGAGAAGAGGCTGCCGAGTAGGGCAATGAGTACACAGGTGCTTTCCGAAATAGTCCCAACGCGTTATTGGCACAAGTTGGAGGATGGCCGCATTCAATGCGACACCTGTCCGCGTTATTGCAAGCTTCAGGAAGGGCAGCGGGGAATGTGTTTTGTCCGCGCACGCCAGGACGACCAGATTGTGCTTACCAGTTATGGAAGATCGAGCGGATTCTGCGTCGATCCGATTGAGAAAAAGCCGCTGAATCACTATTTGCCCGGCACCCCCATCCTTTCTTTTGGAACTGCCGGTTGCAATCTCGCCTGTAAGTTCTGTCAAAACTGGGATATCAGCAAGTCACGGGAAATCGATACCCTGGCCGATGCGGCTTCTCCCGAGCTCATCGCCCGGGCCGCCTCCCAGCTTGGCTGCAGCAGTGTCGCTTTCACTTACAATGACCCGGTGATCTTCATGGAGTACGCCATTGATGTAGCTCAAGCGTGTCACGAGTTGGGTATTATGGCGGTGGCCGTCACGGCGGGTTATATGTGTAAAGAGCCACGGGAAGAACTCTACAAGTACATGGATGCAGCCAATGTGGACCTGAAAGGATTTACGGAGCGGTTCTACAAACAGATTTGCGTCGGCCAACTACAAGCAGTGCTGGATACCCTTGTTTATCTCAAACACCACACCAACGTATGGTTTGAGATTACGACATTGCTGATTCCCGGAGAGAATGATTCGGAAGCGGAAATTGAAGAAGAAACTCAGTGGATCATGGAGAATCTCGGCCCTGATGTTCCCATCCATTTTACCGCCTTCCATCCTGACTACAGGATGCTGGATAAATCAAACACTCCACCGGGTACACTGATGAGGGCGCGAAAGATTGCTATCAAGAACGGAATCCGCTATGCCTACACGGGCAACATTCATGATGAAGCAGGCGGCAGCACCTATTGTCACAAGTGCGGGGCCAAACTCATCGGGCGTGATTGGTTTGAGTTGTCTGACTGGAATTTAACGGATGACGGTCACTGCATCTTCTGCGGCACTCGATGCGCAGGCGTCTTTCAAGGCCCTCCCGGCGGGTGGGGCGCCAAACGACTCCCCGTTCGCCTCAGCAACTTTGCCACAAGGTAGCACCTGATCCGCGTCACCAAACAAGGACACCTCCGCCCTTATCGCGACTTGAAACTGTCCGACTCGCTATGTTTTGAACGGCTCTGTCAATTTCAAATTGCGGATGAGCCGGTAAAGGTACGTAAGATGCACACCGAGAAGTTTTGCTGCTTCGTCCACGTTTCCGTTTGCCTGTTGCAAAGCATTCAAAATTAGTCTTTTCTTTGCGTCTTTAACGCCCTCATGGTATTTGGTGGTAGGGACGCCTGCAGGATGCTCCATCTCAAGCAAATTCTCCGGAAGATCTTCTTGCAGAATGACTTCAGTGGAACCGAGCACGACGGCGCGCTCGATGGCGTTTTCCAGCTCACGCACGTTTCCGGGCCAATCGTAGTGAACAAGCGTCTCGCGCGCCTCAGGCGCGATTCCCTTGATTCTGCGCTGAGACTTTTCACCATATTTTGAGGCGAAATAGCTCGCGAGCAGCGGAATATCCTCCCGCCGGTCTCGCAAAGGAGGCATCATGAGCACTACGACGTTCAGCCGGTAATAAAGGTCCTCTCGAAACGTGCCTTCTTTTACCGCTTCTTCCAAATTCCTGTTTGTTGCAGCAATCAATCGTATATCCACATGAATTGGACGGGTGCCTCCGACTCGATCGAACTCGCGCTCTTGCAGCACGCGCAGAAGTTTGACCTGAAGAGCAGCTGACATTTCGGAGACTTCATCCAGAAAAACAGTGCCGCCTTCCGCCGCTTCCAGTTTTCCTTTCTTTTGAGCGATGGCGCCGGTAAAAGCACCCTTCTCATGTCCGAAAAGCTCGCTCTCCAGCAGGGACTCCGCTAAGGCCGCACAGTTAATCGCAATAAACGGTTTTGCCGATCGCGGACTATTGAGATGAATCGCGCGGGCAGCTAATTCCTTTCCTGTCCCACTTTCCCCGCAAAGAAGAACGGTTGAATCAGAGGGCGCTGCTTTTGCAATAAATAGATAGACTTTAAGCATTGCAGGACTTTCACCAATCATACCGTGCGCAATGGTCATATCCGTTTGCAGCCGTCTGTTTTCCTCAATCAACCATTCCATCTGCTGCGCATTGTTCAGAGCTACCGCAGCGATGGATGCGACAGCCGTTACCAATTGGAGGTGGCCTTCATCAAAGTGCGTCTTCGGATCGCTGGTATCCAGGTACAGCACACCTAAAACTTTCTCAAGCAACACAAGCGGGACACAAAGCAGCGAGTGAATCTTTGAGGCAATCAAGCTATTCGAATCACTGAACTCTTTGATCTGCCGAATATCATTCCCCAGGATGGCAACCTTTTCCCGAACGACCTGACCGGTAATCGTGCGGCTTACAGCAAAGGGCCGCTCTAATCCCAACGATTTGTCAAGGGTGTGAGATCTGCCCTGTTCCATGAGAATGGCGCCGCGGTCGGCGGGCACTATTTCAAGAATGAGTTCGAGTAATTTCCTTTTCAGAGTTTCCGGGCTTTGAATCGAATTCACAGCCGTGCTGATTCTCAACAATACATTCAGATCTTGTGCGGTTCGCGCTGCGGGGGGAAGGGCAGCGAGCACTTTCTCCGGTTTCAGGTATAAAGCATCTTCGAGTCGTAGTTGCGTGGTGGATTGAAGGACCAGTATTCCTGCATCCGGCGGTGTGTCACTGAGGACCGGAGAAACCTCCTCCTGAAGAAGGAACAGAAAAAGTGAATCGCCCATTCCGATCTGATCACCATGTTGAAGAATCCGTTCTTTGACAGGAACGCCGTTGACAAAGATTCCGTTGCGGCTATCCAGATCGCGGATTATGAACTCGTTTCCTTCTTTCTTGATCACGCAGTGTCTGCGCGACAGCAAAGGATCACTGACCGCCAACCGGTTGGATGGCTCACGACCGATGGAAACATCTTCTTCGGTCACCGGAAAAGTGGAACCCTGCAAGGGGCCGAAAATGGCTACTAATGTGGGATTCATATCCTGAAGCTATTCTATCGCATCTGCTACTCGCGCGTCGCTCCTCCTCCATCCTCTATCCTCGTGCTATCTTTACGGCAGCAGGTGGCTTTTGCGTCCGTTCCGCCTTTGCGAGAGAATGGCCTCATGGGAGATTTGCAACTTTGTCCCTCCTGCGGCGAAGCGTTGCCGGAAGACTCCATCGATTGCCCTCGTTGCCTTGCAGAAACCATTGACAAGCCGTTCACTGCTGGTCCTTCGATCGCCGCCTTTAAGATCGTGCGTGTACTGGGCAAAGGCGGCATGGGGACTGTCTACCTTGCCGAAGACAGCACCTTGAACCGCTTGGTCGCCATCAAAGTCATGTCGAAGATTCTGGCGCAGGACAGTCGTGGCCGCGACCGTTTTCTCCGCGAAGCGCGCGCAATGGCCACCGTAGAGCACCCCCACCTCGTTCACTTCCACTCTTTCGGAGAATTTTCCGGTCAGCCTTACATTGTGATGGAATATGTGGAAGGCGAAACGCTGGCGGAACGGATCAAGCGCCAGGGGCCTCTGCCAGTCGACGAATCCCTGCGCATTTTGCGCGAAACCGTCGAAGCACTGGATGCGGCATGGGAAAAGCAAATCGTTCATCGCGATGTCAAACCATCCAACATTCTTCTGGATCCGAAAGGCCGGGTGCGTGTCGCCGATTTTGGGCTTGCGAAGCCGTTGCGGATTGAGGGAGATTCCACGCTCACCAACACAGGAGACATCATTGGCAGCCCGCACTATATCTCGCCGGAAAAGGCACAGGGACGGAAAGCGGATTTTCGAAGCGACATCTACTCGCTCGGCATCGTGCTGTATGAGATGTTGGTGGGAGAGCGGCCGTTTGAGGACACGACTCCGCTGGCTATTGTCGTCAAGCACTTGAATGCACCAATGCCATCTCCAAGGGAGAAGCGACCGGAACTGCCTGAAAGTGTTGTTCGCCTGGTGCAGTGGATGACCAGAAAAGAACCGGACAAGCGTCCGTCCTCGTATGCACAACTTTTGGAGCTAATCGATTCTCTGCTCAATAAGAAGAAACTGGGAAAATCGGCTTTCGAAAAATTCAGAGTTGCCGGAATAGCAGCCATATTGGTTCTCGTGATCGGGATCGCGATTTGGTCCGGACAAAACAGGCGCGACGACCCGGCCTTGACGAAAAGCCTGCCGCTGCCTTCCCGCGTTTTGCCGCAAACCACATCAATGGCGATCGTTTCCATCAATGCCTTGCCCTGGGCGCGCATCAAACTTACGGCGTTAACAAAAGGAATCAATGATCCCATGATTCCGGAAAAGCAAAGAATTACTCCCTGTAATCTTTCGTTACCCGAAGGGGAATATTCGATTGAGCTGTTGAATGACACTGTAATACAGCCGGTCCAACAGACAATCAAGGTTC
>CAZDDB010000309.1:0-4502 GCA_964504105.1 uncultured Acidobacteriota bacterium | reverse complement strand
TTGAAGACTCGTGATTCCAATACCATTACTTTGATTGTTGCAGATCACGGTGAATTTGCTGAAGGTCGGGCTGGGAATCATCGCAATAATGGGATGGTTCTGTTACAAGGTCCCGGAATCCGGCCGCATGCCGTTACGAGAGCGTCAGTCCTGGATGTTACTCCCACGATACTATACTTGATGGGACTGCCTCTAGGTCAGGATATGGATGGAAATGTGATCAAAGAAGCGTTCGAGGGGAACATTCTGCAGAGATCTCCGGTGAGTTTCATCACTTCTTATGATCGGATTGTCCAGCCGGGATCCCCTGGCATCAAATCCCTGAATCCGGAGCTGCAAAAAGAAGAAGAGGAAGAGCTCAAGGCGCTCGGTTACATCAATTAATTCCGGGTCGATCCTGATTTTATTTGACGGATGCAACATCGAAATTGACAATGTCGTCCGGTCATGATATGTTTAACCGTTTTTTATCTGCCGCTGCGGCTAACAGGAAGACCTGATCAGCCTCATCAAAAAATTCTACACGTCGGGAGGATAGTGACAGAATGGCAAAGAACAGCAGATTTTTTACATCAGAATCGGTAACCGAAGGACATCCTGATAAGATCGCCGACCAGATTTCGGACGCGATCCTGGATGCCGTTATGGAACAGGATCCTAAAGGCCGCGTGGCCTGCGAAACACTGGTCACCACCGGTGTCGCGATCATTGCAGGAGAGATTACAACCGATTGTTACGTTGATTTTCCGAAGATCGTGCGCGAAACGATCCGCGAAGTCGGATACACCCGCGCAAAGTTCGGGTTTGATTGCGACACCTGCGCAATTATTTCAACAATTCAGGAACAGTCCGCCGATATCGCCATGGGTGTGGATACCGGCGGGGCAGGTGACCAGGGGATGATGTTCGGCTACGCTTGCCGGGACACCGACGAGCTGATGCCGATGCCGATTATGATGGCCCACAAACTCGTGCGCAAAGTTTCCGAATTGCGCCGTTCCGGAGTTCTGGATTGGGCACGTCCGGACGGCAAATCACAGGTGACCGTGGAATATGACGGCGACAAACCGGTCCGCATCGACACGATCGTAATTTCGATTCAGCATGACGCAAAAGTAGATCAGCGAAGAATCGCCGAAGACTTGATGGACCATGTAATTCCTAAAGTAGTTCCGGCCGGTTTCGTTGATTCAAGGACGAAATATTTCTTTAACCCCACGGGCCGTTTTGAAATTGGTGGTCCGCATGGTGACACCGGTCTTACCGGTCGCAAGATCATCGTGGATACTTACGGCGGAATGGCGGCTCACGGAGGCGGCGCTTTTTCGGGAAAAGACCCCACGAAAGTGGATCGCTCTGCTTGCTACGTCGCCCGCTACATTGCAAAGAATCTGGTTGCTGCGGATCTGTGTGATCGGGTTCAGATCCAGCTTGCATACGCAATCGGTATTGCCGATCCTGTCAGCGTTCTAGTGGATACATACGGGACCGCGCGCGTGCCCGAATCAAAGCTGATCGATGCTGTCCGCGAAGTCTTCAGCCTGACTCCCAAAGGGATTATCGAAAGCCTGAATTTGCGCCGCCCGATCTACAAGAAGACGGCTGCATTTGGTCACTTCGGCCGGACAGAAGAGAGCTTCACCTGGGAACGGGCCGACAAAGTGGAAGAACTCAAAAAAGTTCTCGAACGTTACGCTACTGTATAAATGATTTCTGCGGGGGCGAGGCGATTCTTCGCCCCCGGCAAATCCTGCCATTGATATAGGAGATTCCATGGAGTATGACGTCAAAGACTTGAACCTTGCTGAAAAAGGGGAATTGCGAATCGAATGGGCGCGTCAGAATATGCCCGTTCTGATGCAAATCAAGGACCGTTTTGAAAAAGAACAGCCGTTAAGAGGTTTACGCGTTGCGGCATGCCTGCACGTAACAACGGAAACGGCAAATCTGATGCTTGTTTTGCAGGCCGGCGGCGCGGAGATTCAGCTTTGCGCATCGAATCCGCTCTCCACGCAGGACGATGTCGCATCAGCGCTTGTGAAAAACCACAACATCCCTACGTTTGCGATCAAAGGGGAAGACAACGATACGTACTACAAGCATATTCTTTCCTGTTTATCGCATTCTCCGCAATTCACAATGGATGACGGCGCCGATCTGGTGAGCGTACTGCATTCCAAACGTACCGATCTGGTGAAAGATGTCTTTGGCGGAACGGAAGAAACAACAACAGGAATCATTCGACTTCGCAGTATGGCTGCCGATGGAGTGCTGCGGTATCCGATCATTGCGGTCAATGATGCAAACACGAAGCACATGTTTGATAACCGTTACGGAACCGGACAGAGCACCATCGATGGAATCATTCGCGCCACCAACGTTCTGCTGGCTGGACAGAAATTCGTCGTGGCAGGTTATGGCTGGTGCGGCAAGGGTGTGGCCCAGCGCGCGAAGGGCTTGGGCGCTCACGTGATCGTCACGGAAGTGGACCCGCTCAAGGCACTGGAAGCGGTGATGGACGGATTTGAAGTCATGAGCATGAACGAAGCTGCAAAGATCGGGAACATCTTTGTCACCGTTACGGGCAATAAGGGCGTCTTGCAGAAACGCCACTTCGACTCGTTAAAGAACGGCGCGATCATTTGCAATTCCGGTCACTTCAACGTGGAGATCGATATCCCGGCCCTGGAGACGATGTCAAGTTCCCGCCGTATCGTGCGCGACTTCGTGGAAGAATTTACAACCAAAGACGGCCGTAAACTGTACCTGCTTGCCGACGGCCGCCTGGTGAACCTCTCGGCTGCCGAAGGTCATCCTGCCATGGTCATGGACATGAGTTTTGCCAACCAGGCGCTTTCAGCGGAATACATGTGTGTCAACGCAAAAACGTTGCTAAAGCAGGTATATGTGGTCCCTGAAAAAATCGATCAGGAAATCGCGAAGCTCAAACTCGAAACCATGGGCGTCCGCATTGACCATCTTTCAGACGAACAGGAACATTATCTCGCCTCCTGGCAAGAAGGAACCTGAGGAATATCAAAAATCAAATATCAAAAATCAAATTAAATCAAATAAACAAAAGTAAGGAGCAAATCAACTTCTCAACTTGATTTTTGATTTTTTATCTTGCTTGCCTAATTATGTAACCAAATGGTTACGCATTGAGCTTTTTCTTTTCCTAACTCTGCGTTCTCAGCGCCTCTGCGGTGAATGCCCTACGAGTTTTGCCGGCGGGAAGCCTACGCGATAGAAAACTGATCGATAACCCATAGCCACGTTCCGTCGCTTTGTCGGCGAGCAATCTCGGCCGTCACAGTACCATCCGGAAGGCGCGTTGAGGTGAGCGCCAAATCTCCGCTAACTATCGCCGCCCGCTGATCTCCGCGGTCGAACTTTCGCCCTGTCGCAACCAGTCCGGCATAGAACTTGCGAATTGCTTCCCTACCCACCGCTAACTGTCCTCCGCCGTAGTCAAGAACGGCATGAGGCTCATAAAGGGCGACCATCCCGTCGACGTCTCCCGCCCTCTCTCGGGAAACCAATAACCGTTCCAAATCCTGGGGATCATAAACCAATTTCGCTTGATCATTCATGATGACACTCTACAGCGCTGGTCCCAATTGCATAAGCAACCATCAAAACGCCCGCAAAACGAATGTAAACCGTGGCAAATGCCGGACCTGAGTGAGGCGCGGGAGGCGTCGGCTGTAGTGACTGGCTCGCCGGGCGATTTTACGACGCGAGTTGTTGCAGTGCTCTCGTGATGGCGTGAGGCAATTCAACCACGAGAAAAAACTCTTTCGGGTAAAAGTAATCTTCTCCCGATTCGTCAATCACTCTAAGTTGATCCATCTCATCAGCTTGCGCATCAGGAATGACCTGGTAAATTTTTCGCAACTCCAGCGCAGCAGGATAGCCGGTGTTTTTTATACATACCGCATATTTACCTTCGATTTGTTTCTTGCTTCTCATACTGTCAGTCTAAATACCGCTTAATTCTCATTTCTCGCTTTCCAATTCCGGTGGCTTCATACCAGTGTAACTCCACGAGTCGAATTCTGCCACTGAGAAATCGTACTCGAGTCGCTCCCTTAAGTTTACGCCATCGCCCTTTTCCGTACATTTTCTGCAGACGGGGACGATCACGAACGGAAGGTCCAACCGCGATGATTTCGACATCCCAAATTCTATCGACGACATCGAAATACGTTTCCATGGAAGTTTCTTATCGCCGGCGAACGCCGGAGCTAACCCGCGACAACCGGCGCCGAACGAAGGCGTGACGCTTGCAGCCACACTTCAGCACCGGACAATGATACCGGATTAGACCTTCCCCGGCAAAGATTATTGTGTCCGGAATCACCGGATTACGCGGCCGGATGACCGGAATACGCACCCTGAGCGAGGCGCGGATGGTCTGGTTAACGACTTGTTCGCTGGCGTCGCATCATTGCTGACTGGGTGCCATCATGGATTTTGTTGCCGCGATATGAGAATAATAG
>CAZDDB010000308.1:0-4511 GCA_964504105.1 uncultured Acidobacteriota bacterium | reverse complement strand
CCCGTATGGCATGCGAGAACAATCTCAGAACCAGCCATGGAGAATGGCGATCACATCCTGTGGGATGTCAAAACTGAGGATCGCGCATTGCCTTCCATCTGGAGGAAACTGGGCGAGACGAAGGTCTTTGCCCTTGCCGGTGGACTGAATGCGAAGAATGTTTCACAGGCGATCGCGATCTGTGAACCGGAATGGATCGATGTAGCGCGCGGCGTGGAATCCGCACCAGGCGCGAAGGATGAAACAAAATTGATTGAGTTCATGAGAGCGGTGAAGGAATGACACCCGATTCGCGCGGATATTTCGGAAAATATGGAGGGCGGTTCGTGCCGGAAACTTTGATGGACGCGCTGCTTGAGCTGGAGCACGACTACGGTCGTATTTGTTTCTCTGCTGATTTCACCGAAGAGCTGGCGATGCATCTCAAGGAATTTGCGGGACGCCCCACACCCCTGTATTTTGCAAAGCGGCTCTCGAAAATGCTGGGCATCGGTGAGATTTATCTGAAGCGCGAAGATCTTTGCCACACCGGCGCTCACAAGATCAACAACTGCATCGGTCAGGCGCTGTTCGCAAAACACCTGGGTAGAAGGCGGATCGTTGCCGAAACCGGGGCGGGGCAACATGGTGTGGCCACGGCTGCCGTTTGTGCGCGGTTCGGACTCGAATGCGTCGTCTATATGGGGGCCAAGGATATCGAACGCCAGCAGTTGAATGTGCAGCGCATGAAACTATTCGGCGCACATGTGCATGCGGTGCATCAAGGTTCCCAAACCCTCAAAGTTGCAATCAATGAAGCGATGCGTGACTGGATTACAAATGTGGAGACAACTCATTACTTGATCGGCTCGGTTGTCGGACCGCATCCGTATCCGCTGATGGTGCGCAATTTTCAGCGTGTGATCGGGGAGGAGACGAAGCAGCAACTTGCTTCCATGCAGAAACACCCTGCTGTTTTGCTGGCGTGTGTGGGAGGCGGCTCAAACGCCATCGGATTCTTCCATCCGTTTCTGGAAACAGAGGCGCGTTTGATTGGAGTCGAAGCCGGCGGAAACAGTGATCAGAGGGGACACAATTCGGCAACGTTGAATTTTGGAAAGCCCGGCATCTTACATGGCGCGTATACATACATTTTGCAGCGGGATGGCGGTCAAATCGAAGAAACGGAATCTGTGGCGCCGGGTCTGGACTATGCTGCGGTCGGGCCGGAACACAGCTATTTGAAGGATTCGGGTAGAGTGGAGTATGTGATGGCCTCCGATGTTGAAGCGAGGGAAGCGTTCACAATGCTTGCAGAGCACGAAGGGATTTTGCCCGCGCTTGAATCGTGTCACGCCCTGGCCTATCTGCAAAAGTTGTCACCCGCGAAAGGTGCGATTGTAGTGAATCTTTCGGGCCGCGGCGACAAAGATCTGGGAATCGTTTGTAACGCCGGCGTCCCGCCGGCCGGAGATTCGAAGTGAAATTTTTTCCATATTTGATGGCTCACTACCCAACACCGCAGCACTTTGCAGAAGTTTTGGATTTGACTGCCCAATACGCAGACACGATCGAGATTGGAATCCCATTCAGTGATCCGGTTGCTGATGGCCCCGTCATTCAGCGGGCGGCAGCCGAAGTCCTTGCGCGCGGTTTCCGGATTGAATCCGTGTTTCGTGCGTTGCAAGGCCGTGCGCGCGTTCCGGTCGCGATCATGACCTACGCGAATCCGGTGCTGGCGTACGGCCGCGGCGAATTTCTCCGCGCATGCCGTGAATGCGAAGTGAAGTTCCTCATTGTGCCCGATGTTCCAATGGAGGAATCTGCCGGGTGGAGAGACGAAGCGAGACAGGCAGGTGTTTCGTGGATCTCATTTGTTTCTCTGCTTACCCGCGCAGACCGTTTGAAGCGGATCGCGTCCACTGCGGAAGGTTTCATTTATTTACTTTCATTGACAGGGATTACCGGCGCAAGTATTCACGGTGTGGAAGCGATCCGGCAAAAGGCGATGGAGATCAGACAACACACGAACGTGCCGATTGCGCTTGGTTTCGGAATCAAATCGGCAAAGGACGCGGAGCCGTTTCTCGATGGTATCGATGCTGTTATTGTTGGTTCAAAAATCATAGAGCTTCTTGGCGCTGGAGATTTGAAAGCTCTGGAGAATTTCTACAAGGAGTTTACGAAATGATTCGTGGAGTACGAGCTGCGGTTCAGGTGAACCACAATGATCCATTTGCGATCTTGCAGGCTGCCGAAGAAGCGATGTACGCGTTGATTAAAGCGAACAAAATTCAGCGGGAGTCGGTTGCGGCGGTATTTTTTACGGTAACTCGCGATCTGGATTCCGCGTTTCCGGCGGAAGTGCGCAGCAGAATCGGCTGGGACCTCGTGCCGTTTTTGTGTGGAGTGGAAATTCCGGTCCCCGAAAGTCTGGAGCGGGTGATCCGTGTTTTGATCTTATTTGATACGGGCTTAAGCCAGGAAGAAATGCGTCATCAATATTTGGGCGCAGCCGGTGCATTACGTCCGGACTTGAAAAAGTAGGAGGTTCTTATGATCGTTGTTATGAATCATGCTGCCACGTTGAAACAGATTGGGGATGTCATTCAATCGCTGGATGAGCGCAGCGTGGCGTATCATGTTTCGCGCGGAGAGGAGCGCACGGTGATCGGATTGCTGGGCCAGACAGCCCACATTTCGCGTGAGACGCTGCTTGATTTTCCAGGTGTAGATGATGTGCTCCGGATCAGCAAGCCATTCAAGATGGCTTCACGCGATTTTCATCCGGAGGATACGGTAGTTCGGGTGAACGGAATTGGCATTGGCGCAAAGGGAGCGTTTGTGCTGATTGCCGGTCCGTGTTCGGTGGAGTCACGCGAACATGCCCTTGAAGTGGCCGCATTTGTCCAGGAGCAAGGCGCTCACATGCTTCGCGGAGGCGCATTTAAGCCGCGTTCCTCACCCTACAGTTTTCAGGGTCTTGGTGAAGAAGGGCTCCGCTATCTGGCGGAAGCGCGGGAGCGCACGGGTCTGCCCGTTGTGACCGAGGTACTGTCCGGTTCCGACGTCGAGCTGGTTTCCGAATATGCAGACGTGCTGCAAATCGGCGCGCGCAACATGCAAAACTTTCCGTTGTTGAAAGCGGTGGGAGAAGCGAGACGCCCCGTGCTTTTGAAGCGTGGACTTTCTGCTACGATTGAGGAATTTCTGCTGGCCAGCGAGTATATTCTTTCGGGTGGAAACTCGCAGGTGATTCTCTGTGAGCGAGGAATCCGCACATTTGAAACATACACGCGCAACACACTGGATATTTCTGCAGTTCCCGTCATCAAGGAATTGTCGCATCTTCCGATTATCGTAGATCCAAGCCATGCGGCGGGGAAGCGAAGTCTCGTTCCCGCTCTGGCGAAAGCTGCCCTGGCTGCGGGCGCCGATGGAATCATGGTGGAAGTGCATGGTCAGCCGGAAAAAGCCATGAGTGATGGTCCGCAGAGCCTCGACTTTCAGGGCTTTGCTTCTTTGATGAAAGAGATCAAAGCGGTGGCTTCCGCGCTGCAGCGTGACCGTTTGTGGCCGGCAGAAACTTCGCGATGAAAGAGATTGCGATCGTTGGTCTGGGCCAGATCGGCGGTTCTATCGTTCTGTCGCTGCGAAAACGCTGCGCGCCGTATCGCCTCACCGGCATCGATGTTTCACGCAAACGATTGCGTTTGTTGTCTGATCACCTCGACACCGCATCCACACGATGGGAGGACGCGCGCAGCAGCGATCTGGTCGTGCTCTGTCTTCATCTCCGTCAGATCCTTGAGTTTTTGCGACAGGCGCCGCGTGATGTGCCGTTGATGGATGTTTGCAGCAGCAAGGAGACCATTGTGCGTGATGCGGTTCGCCGGAAGTTGCAATTGATTGGCGGCCATCCGCTTGCGGGAAACGAGCGCACCGGGGAAAAAGGGTGGGACGCAGATTTATTTTCGAATACTACTTTTTTCTTATGCACGTCTGCGAATCTTGCGGGCGACCACGAGGGTCGCCCCTACCATTCCGGGTTGACTGCGGCAAAACGGCTGGTTCGTTTCCTGGGCGCAAAGCCCGTGGAAATCAGCGCGATTCAACACGATCGCTACATTGCCATGACAAGCCAATTCCCGGCATTTCTGTCGGCTTTGCTGCAGAAGGCTGCCGCTTCCGCCCCAGCTCTATTTCAAGGCCCGGGTTATCGTTCGATGACCCGTCTGGCGCGAACGGATCCGGAATTGCTCCGGACGTTCTTGGAATCCAATCGAAAGAATGTTCTGCAATCCGCAAGAAAGTTTCGGCATCAATTGAATGATTGGATAAGAAACCACGAAGGCACAAAGGCACGAAGAAAAAGGAATGCGTAACCAAATGGTTACATATCTTTGTGTCTTAGTGCTCCCTTCTGCAAATACTGTGACGTATTTGCTCAAGATTACGACAATCACCCAAGCACCGAGCGGACTTGAACGGAAGAATTGAAACCGCCAAGATACCCTGTTGAAAGTCAAGCG
>CAZDDB010000307.1:2143-4516 GCA_964504105.1 uncultured Acidobacteriota bacterium | reverse complement strand
CAGCGATTCTGGATTTTTACAAAACTGCATCTGATCAAACAGCCGCTCGGCGTGCAGGACCTGATCCAACCGGACAACGTGCTGCGCGAAGAATCAAACCGGCTGCAACGAATCGTGTACCTCCTGTTCAGAATCCATATGCTGCTTCTGTTGATTGACGCGGTGGCTACCCTACTTTAAAGTCACTCTATGATTCACTCCGAAATGATACACTAAAGTATGGAAGTGTCTCTGAAAGTTTCACCGCGGACTCTGGATCTTCTCGAGAATCCATTGGCACGAGTCTTGAATAACCTGTAGAATGCAACGGGAGGAAACGTTGATGAAAACGATTACCATTGTTTGTGTCCTGTTATTTCTTGCAACCGGAATTGTCTTTGCAGCGGATGTATCTTTTAAACTTACGCTTGTGCCAAGCGGAACCATAAAGATCAGCAACACCGCCACACAGAGTGTCTTGAAAAGTTGTTTCGACGGTAGTCTTCCTTGCGAGGTGCTGGTGCCGGCAGGTACTTCATTGACGTTGACTGCAACTCCGGGAGTCCAATCAACCTTTGTTGGCTGGCAAGGGCAGAACGGCGATGCGGTTGGTTCCGCATGTAGTGGAACAGCCTCCCCTTGTTCACTTGTTGTGAATCAACTCAGTTCTATTCGTGCGGTTTTCCAAACTCCGCCGCACAAGGTGACCATCAACAAACAGGGATCCGGTCAGGCTCACATTTTTGCAAAGATTTCGAGCGGGGTAAACCTTATCAGTTGTCCTCCAAACCTGAATTCCTGTTCTACCGATCCTCCAGCGGGCACGGTATTAACATGGTCACTGGTCCCCAGTACGGGAACGACGTTTAACGGCTGGTCAAATCAGACCGGCTCGTTGGTGGGCTCTCCATGCGTGAACACCACTCAACCTTGCCTGTTTACACTGCTCGCTGATTCGTCGATGACAGCAAATCTTTCCGTGACTCTAGTGGCCATTGACGTAAAGAAAGCCCAGAGTGGGACGGGAAGCGTAACAGACCAACTTACCGGTAACGCCCTTTGCATACAAGGCTCTTTTGTGCGCCGCTGTATTTCTTCTTACCCGAAAGGAACTCATGTAACTCTGAAAGCAACACCGGATACCGGGTCGTTATTTACTAGATGGACGAATGCGACCGGCTCTGCCGCTGTTTGCAACAACAGCAGCAACCCGTTTTGTCCATTTACAATAGATAATCCGAGCTCGATCACAGCAAACTTCGTTCCCGATAATTTGTAAAGAGCGAGTATGGGAGCGCGGACGTCCCGTCCGCCGAACGAACGCTGGTACTTGATCGCCAATAAGCAAGCGGGGGCGAGCATGAGTGATTTCACGCTCGCTTTCGCTCGATTGACCTGTTCATATCCCCATTTTAGAATAGTCACACCATTCATGATCAAGAGTGTTCTTCTCTACATGAGCGATCAGCCGCGGCTTCAGCAGATGGCCACGAAGATGGAAGTATCGCGTCGTGTGTCCCGCCGGTTTGTGGCAGGAGAGTCAACGGATGATGCGATTCGCGCAATTCAAACTTTGAACAAATCAGGATTTACAGCAACTCTGGATTATCTTGGTGAGAACATCACGAAACTCGAAGAAGCGTCGCATGCCACGCAGGAATATGTTTCCGCCGTAGATAAAATTCAGAAAGCTTCCGCGGACAGCAACGTATCGCTGAAATTAACGCAGTTTGGTCTCGCGCTGGACGAAGCCGCCTGTGCACGAAATGTGGAAAAGGTGGTGCAGCGCGCAGCAGGCTTTGAGAATTTTGTCCGCATCGACATGGAAGGGTCTCCGTTTACGGATTCAACGCTCCGCGTGTTCACATCTCTGCGCAGGAAATACGAAAACGTAGGCATTGTCATTCAGGCATATCTGTTTCGCTCGGAAAAAGACATTGAGGACATGCTTCAACTGAAGTCCCGAATCCGTCTTTGCAAGGGAGCTTACAAGGAACCACCCGAGATTTCCTTTAAAAAGAAGAGCGATACGGATTTGAACTTCATCAAGTTAATGAAGATTCTCTTGAAGAGCGACATCTATCATGGGATTGCGACTCACGATCCGAATATGATTCGGGCCACAAAGGACTTCGTCCGGCTGGAAAACATTGCGAAGGACAAGTTTGAGTTCCAAATGCTTTATGGAATCCGCCGCGATCTGCAAGAGCAATTGATCCGAGAAGGTTACCGGCTTCGCATCTACGTGCCCTATGGAGAGCAATGGTACTCCTATCTGATGCGCCGGATGGCCGAACGCCCCGCCAATTTGATGTTTGTCCTCCGCAACCTCTTCCGCGGGTGACGGAAGAAGGAATTCACCACAAAGACACAAAGACACGAAAGGTTATCGGG
>CAZDDB010000307.1:0-2133 GCA_964504105.1 uncultured Acidobacteriota bacterium | reverse complement strand
GGAAAAATTTCTCTGCGGTCTTTGCGGTCTTTGCGGTTCAATCCCCTCTTTGATTCTTTGACGGTAATCTCTTATTCTTAAGTTTTCCCTGAGACGATCATGGCTGAAAGACTATTTACCGTGAAGGAAGCAGAAGAGCTGATCCCGAGGCTGGAGCAGATTGTGGGCACGTTGATGGAGAATAAAAGACAGGCCATGGAGATCGGACAGGATCTGGCCCGGATCCAGGAACTGGTAAAACAGGGGAACGAGAAACAGGTGAAAGCATCCGATCTCCAGAACAAGCAGACCGAATTGGAATTCCTGGTCAAGGTGATCAACGATGGACTGGATGCGATTGAAGAAATGGGCGTGCAGCCGAAGGATCTGGATATGGGACTGATCGATTTTCCCGCTCTGGTGGATGGAGAAGAAGCGCTTCTCTGCTGGCGGTTCGGCGAGAGATCGATCCGGTTCTATCACGGATTGCGCGAGGGGTTTTCCGGTCGTAAACCGCTGATGTGAGGGGTATCATGGAGCGATATTTTGAGAACGTTCCTGAACGTGAAATTACTCGGGCGATCGTCCGCGAATTCATGAAAGAGCTCGATGAATATATTGAATCCGATGTAATCATCATTGGCGGTGGACCGAGCGGACTTGTCACAGGATACGATTTGGCCCGCCGAGGTGTAAAGACTTTGCTGCTTGAAGAGACGAACTATCTGGGCGGAGGTTTTTGGTCAGGTGGTTATTTAATGAACAAAGTGACAGTTCGTGCGCCGGCACACGAATTCCTGAGAGAGATTGGCGTGCCGGTCCGTCCGGCGAGCCCCGGGTTGTATACCGCAGATGCGGTGCAGGCGTGTTCGCATGTGATCGCGACTGCCTGTGACGCCGGATTGCACATCTGGAACATGACTGTGGCGCAAGATCTGATTCTACGGAATGGCCGTGTCGAAGGGGTGGTGATCAACTGGTCGCCGCTGGAAGCGATGCCCAAATCGCTGGCGCATATCGATCCGGTTGGAATTGAATCGAAATTTGTTGTGGATTGCACGGGTCATGACGCCGCTGCGGTGCAGATGCTGGCACGGCGCGGACTGGCCACAGTGCCTGGAAACGGCGCCATGTGGGTGGATGTGTCCGAAGAAAAAGTGATGGAAGGAACCGGCGAAATATTCCCGGGGTTGTTCGTGGCCGGACTCGCTGTTGCGGCAGTGCACGGGACCCCCCGGATGGGCCCAACTTTCGGCTCGATGTTGCTGTCCGGACGCAAGTGCGCGCAGCAGATTCTGGAACGCGTAACACAGCCGGCGATTCGATAATACTGCTATGGAACTACTACAAAAATACGGATACAGCCTGGTGTTCTGCGTCGTTTTCCTGGAACAGCTCGGACTGCCGATTCCGGCCGCCCCGATCCTGATCCTTGCAGGCGCGCTCGCTGCAGGCGGACATCTCAGCCTCTGGGTAGTCTTCGTGTGCGCCGGCATCGCCGCATTTGCCGGCGACTTCCTCTGGTACGAGATCGGAAAACGGAAAGGCCGCGGAATCCTCAGAGTTCTGTGTCACGTATCTCTCAGCCCTGACTCCTGCGTAAAAAAAACGGAAGCAAGCTTCCTGAAACATGGAATGAATTCGCTGCTGTTCGCAAAATTTGTTCCGGGACTCAACACGATCGCGCCTCCCATGGCAGGAATGTTCTCGGCAAGTTTCCTGGCCTTCTTCTGGCGTGAAATCATCGGAATTTCCGCATTTGTAGTCGCCTTCCTTTTACCCGGTTTTTTCTTTGAAAAAGCAGTCTTTGATGTCACTTCATTCCTCGAAAGTCTGGGGAGAACCTTCTTCTGGCTTCTGATCGGTGGTCTGGCCGGCTATGTCCTCATGAAGTACGTCAAACTCAAACTCTTGCAACGCATGCTGTATAAGGAAAGGATCACACCCGAAGAGCTCCATGAAAGGATGAAGGCAGGTGAGGAATTTGTTATCGTCGACATCCGCCAGAACTGGAGGGAGAACGATAAGGTGATCCCGGGCGCGATCCGGATTCCACCCGGAGAAGTAGACCATCACATCCACAAACTCGACAAAGAGCGGTGGATCGTGATGTATTGCACGTGACCAAGCGAATTTACAAGCGCCCGGGTGGCG
>CAZDDB010000306.1:0-4560 GCA_964504105.1 uncultured Acidobacteriota bacterium | reverse complement strand
TCTTGACTGTCTGAATCTTGATCGGATCCAGGATAAATTGCTTCCTAACCTTTCCTGCATTCCTCATTTTCATTCCCATGGATGTGTATATTAATAAAAACTATACACATATTCAAGACAAATTGATGCGGCGAAGCAGATCCGCAAAACGCGGATCGTTGCGAAGTCGCTGAAACCGCGGATCGACTTTTGAGTAAATGACGTTTGGCGAAGACTCTTGGTATGCCTTTTCCAGCCATACAAATGCATCGTCCAGTTCACCGAGCATCGCATGTACCTGGGCCACACTGTAGGGAGATGCATCGCTCTTCTCGCTTACGAAATGCAACCGCTTGCGCCAGTAACCTTCCACACCGCTGGAACCGTGCGCTACACCAAGTTCTACAGCTTGTTTCTTCACCAGAACAGGCTCCTTCCCGGAAAGTATCCTGCAAGCTTCAAACTCACGGATCGCATCCGCATACATTCCTTTTTGCTCGTAGGTTGCCTCCAGAATTCGATGGGCCGCAGCAAAATTTTGATCCATGTCCAGAGCGCGACGCAGTTGCCCGATCGCCAATTCATATTTTCCTGCGAAGTAGTACGACAATCCGATATCCGCCTGAATGATGAGTGAAAGAGGATCTAATTCCTGTGCGCGTTTCGTAAAATCGAACGCTTCCTGGTCCCTTCCCATCATGATGAGACACATGAAGTACCAGTGATAAGCGGTGGCGTATCCCGGATTGAGACGGATTGCAGTTTGAAACGCCCTCTCTGCTTCCTGCCATTGATACCCATGCATGTGGAGGTGTGCCATGGAAGTGTGCGCCTCCGCAAGCGAATCATCCAGTTCCAGTGCCCGCATAGCTGCGGCCCGGGCCTTCACAAATGAGGAAGCCACATCGAGTCCCAGGTCTCCGGAGATAGCGTAAGCGTCCGACAACCCTGCATATGCGGCCGCATAAAGAGGATCCTGCTGAATGGCCTTTTGAAAGCAATCGACCGACTTCTTCAAATCTTCAGGAGTTCTTCTATTCCAGTAGTAGCGCCCCTTCAAATAAGACCGGTAGGCTTCGGTATTCTCGGTGTACCGTTTGGTCAGCTTCTTTTTTTCTTCTCCGGAGAGACGCAATTTCAATTTCGCGGAAATTTCCTTCGCGATCTCATCTTGAATGGTAAAAATATCGGCCATCTTTCGATTGTATTGTTCCCCCCAAAGCTGCCACCCGTTCGCTACATCGACCAACTCTGATGCGATCATCAGTGTGTCGCCCCGTTGCAGCACACGGCCTGTCAGGATCGCGCCAACGTTCAGCTCACGGCCGGCTATTTGTGGATCCGCATCCCTGCTTTTGTACCGGAACACGGAACTTCGCGCCATCACCCGGAGTTTGGGCAATTGGGAGAGATTGTTGATGATACTTTCGGTAATTCCATCACTCAGGTATTCGGTATCCGGATCGGCAGCAAGATGCACAAATGGAAGAACGGCAATGGAATCGATTTGTTTGCGCTTTGGTTTCCTGGTTTGTCTTTTCCCCGCCGAATCATAATCGCGTCCTAACCTTTTTAAGTCCACCAGAAGATCCTGTGTGGTTGCATACCGGTGATCCCGATCCTTTTCCAGGCATTTTCGAATGATCCGCAGCAGCTCCGGCTGATTCGCAATCGCCCCTAAATCCGCTTCTGAATGCAGGATTTTGTCCAGGATCTGGATCGCAGAATCTCCGGAAAAAGGGGATTTTGCGGTTGCCATCTCGCAGATCACAACGCCAAAAGAAAAGAGATCTGACCGCGCATCAATTTTCTTTCCAAGCGCTTGTTCCGGACTCATATATTGCACAGTTCCAATTGCGATCCCCGGCTCTGTGGCAGTTTGCGTGGGAAGCTCTTTTGGATCTTCCGAGTGAAAGATTTTCGCCAGACCGAAATCCAGCACTTTTACCTGACCGCGGGTTGTGATCATGATATTGGGAGGCTTGATGTCGCGATGGACGATTCCGCGTCCGTGCGCTTCGGCGAGCGCATCGGCGATCGCAATCGCTGTTTCGACCACCTCCCGGATAGGTAGAGGCCCGCGCTGGAGGCGCCGGTGAAGCGTCTCCCCTTCAATCAACTCCATCGCAATAAACAGAAGACCTTCTTCCGCTTCGCCTACTTCGTGGATCACGCAGATTCCGGGATGCGCCAGAACGGCTGCCGCTCTTGCTTCCTGAAGAAATCTTCGTCTGCGTTCCGGATCCTGGGCGACTTCCACAGGAAGAATTTTGAGCGCCACAGACCGGCCGAGATTCATATCCTCTGCAAGGTAGACTTCCCCCATCCCGCCTTTTCCCAGTGGTCTGAGAATCTTGTAATGAGAGAGCTTCTGCCCGGTCACTTTGCGCTCTTTGCAGTACTATACGTCAAATCTTTGTTTTTGCTACCAACAAACAGCCTGGATTAGCTCGTGTAAGAAGGGCGATAAGGAGATATTGGAGATATGGGGATGTTTCATTTAAGAATTAAAGAGCTAATCTCCCTCTCTCCATCATCTCCACATCCCCTTTCTTACACGAGCTTTAACTTTTGTGGTTGCGGCATTGCCGCTTTATGTCTTTGCGAGAAATCTTGCCCTACGGTTGCGGACCAACCGGATGGCTTGTGGAGAACTGATCGCTGATCGCCTTCTCTCCCAGACCGCACTCGGGATGACCGAACCCGCTTGCGCTCTTTCCATCCGTGACGTCATAGATGATGTTGTCATCCCCTTTTGCGCTGCTGCTGCTTTTGTTGACACCCGCAGGAACGTTATCCAGATTGAGGACATGACGCATTTTCCAGGCAATGTTGTGATCAGCGCAAGCCGTGTCACCGCTGACGCCGATCGCTCCAATCAGTTTTCCTTCGGCCGTGTAGAGAGCGAGACCGCCGCCAAAAACATTCACGCCGCCGATTCTTTTGCCAACCATTCCATCATTTTGCTTACCGAAATTCGCTGCAGGCCCCGAATAAGCTACTGCGGGATCAACAGGATTGCTGTGCTGCAGACCGTACAGGCTGCCACCCGGCTGCACCAGGGAATACAGATTCGCGGTCGAAATAGAGAGGCCGACAAGGGAAAAAGCGTTGGCGGTATTTGCTTTCTGTGCCGAAATCACGCGGCTACCGAGCCATTGATCTTCCCAGGTAGTCCCGGTAAATACGACCGCGCACACGGTGCCGTCACGATTCACTGAAGTTGCCCACATGTTCATGGCCAAACCACCATTTGCTTTCGGATCCCCCACACCGGTGGATTTCTTGAGGGCATCCCTGAGCGCCGCGTGTCCCGGCAGATCCTTGCAAGCACCTGTGCCATCTGCAAGAAGAGAGCCCGCGATGAGAAAAACGGACACAAAAATGACAGAAATAAATTGATGTTTCATTCACTCCTCCTTTGAAACGGCAAGTCTACCTTTGAAGCAACGGCACGGTCAACTACAGAACGGATCAACCGCAGAAGAGGATTCAACCGCAAAGACCGCAAAGGGCGAAAAGCGAGAAAAACTTTTTCCTTCCTTCTTCGCGGTCTCTGCGGTCTTTGCGGTTAATCTGCCTGGAGTGCCGGGGTACGGCCTTCCAACAAATGCGCAAGATTCGCTGGAGCAAATTGTAATCCAATGTAGAAGGGGCCAAATTCCGCATAAACTGCGCTGGCCAGATCGAACCTCATTTCATAGATGAGTTTTTTGAACACGAGTGGATCATCCGCAAATAGATCCACGCCCCATTCCCAATCATCAAAACCGATAGAACCAGAAATAATCTGCGTGACCTTTCCTGCATAGTGACGGCCGATTGTGCCATGTTCCAGCATCATGTCTCCGCGGGCGTCGAATGGTTCGGTGTACCAGTTCTTGATTTCGCCCCGGCGTTTGTTCATCGGGTAGAAGCAGACATGACGGCGATGCGGAATGTCCGGAAAAAGGCGTCCCATCATTCGATTGCGCTGCTGCGCCATTTCTTCATCAAACGCGCGTTCAAATTCGTCGCTACCCGGCTTGAGCGAGCGCGCGCCAAGCTGCAGGTGGATCTTGGCAGTCATGTCATACATCCCGAGCTCCACGATGGAGACATAGGAGGTAGTCATCTCCAGAAATTCCCAAATGCGTGTCTGGGTAAAACGGAGCTCGCTGCTGCTCAACTCTTCAAAATTGCGGCGGAAGTGGATCACCATCAGGTCCGCTTTATGACCAAGCAAGTGAACCATGGATGAATGACCTCCATCGGAAGCTCCCGGCACGATCGCCGCAGCAGCTTGCGCAGCCAGCTCGGAACGAGCACCAGGGGACAAACTGCGAAGCGCCTCCCACCGCACGCGGAACATGTGGTGCAGAACGCTCCAACCTTCAAGAGTCTCGGGAACCTGAGGATTGTGCATCATACGGATTATACTGCGGATGTTCCCGGAATCAGATTTGCGTTCTTGCAGAAACCGGATTGCGATCTGTGCCTGATTACCGGTATTCGCGTTTCTCTGTGTGCTCTGTACTACTAACGTTTAGTTTCTTCTCCTTTTGGCAAGAATTTACGAACGGGTTTGTAACGCTGGCGTCT
>CAZDDB010000305.1:4067-4575 GCA_964504105.1 uncultured Acidobacteriota bacterium | reverse complement strand
ATGATCGAGCAGCATTCTGAATCATGAAGCGCCGGATCGCTGAAACAGTTGGTTTACTTTTTTTTATGATGGCCGCCGTTGTGGCCGAAGCGGAGCAGTGGCCAAACTGGCGTGGTCCACGCCGGGACGGTACTAGTGTTGAAAAGGGACTTCCCGTAAGCTGGAGTAAGAACGAAAACGTTCTCTGGCGGGTTCCTCTCCCCGGTCCTGCCGGCGCAACGCCTGTGGTGTGGGATGATCACATCTTCCTGACATCCATCGAAAAAAATGAAGTCGTTCTTCTTTGCATCAGCACAAATGGGAAAATTCTCTGGAAGCGCATTTTGGGATCCGAAAACAATACGGTCAAAGGTGACGAAGGCAATTTTGCTGCGCCTTCGCCGTCCACTGATGGTCAACATGTCTGGGCATTTGCCGGTTCGGGTGAGCTGGCCTGCTTCGATTTCGAAGGGAATCAGATTTGGAAGACCAATCTTGAGCAACGATATGGAAACTTTAATCTTTATTT
>CAZDDB010000305.1:0-4057 GCA_964504105.1 uncultured Acidobacteriota bacterium | reverse complement strand
GCCTCTTCTGGACGGCGACCGTCTCTATCTGCAGTTATTGCACACCGATGCATCACTTGTTCTTGCGCTGGATAAAGCAACAGGACGCGAAATCTGGAAACAGGAACGGAAAAGCGATGCCCGCGCAGAATGCGAGCACTCGTATGCATCACCATTTCTCTATCGCAACGGCAAGCAGGAATTCTTGCTGGTTCATGGCGCCGACTATGTGACGGCGCATCGCCTCACTGATGGAAGCGAAATCTGGCGCTGCGGCGGACTCAACCCGAAGGAAAGTTACAACACATCATTGCGGTTTGTCGCTTCGCCCGTTGCCGTCCCGGGTCTGATCGTAGTTCCATCAGCGAAAAATGGTCCGGTTCTTGGACTCAAACCGGACGGCAGCGGAGACATCACCAACGCGAAACAATTGTATCTGTGGAAGCTTGAACATGGCACGCCGGATGTCCCTTCGCCGTTGATCCACGATGGGCTCGTTTACCTTTGCCGGGAAAATGGAGATCTCATTTGCCTGGATGCGAAAACAGGAGAGAAGATTTATCAGGAGCATACACGCGTCACTCGTCACCGCGCGTCGCCCGTCTACGGCGACGGCAAAATCTATCTCACCGCAAGAGATGGTACCGTGACCGTGGCAAAAGCCGGACGCCAGTTTGCCATTCTTTCGCAAAATGAAATCGGAGAGTCCATCTCCGCCTCGCCCGTCATCTCGAACGGAAGAATCTACCTCCGCAGTTATCAAGCACTCTACGCCATTCAGGCGCCAAAGTAGTGGGCGTCAGATGGAAGTTCCGACCGCTCTGATCATCGCCGGCCTGTTCGGAGTGCTTCTGGTCGTTGATCTCAGTCTGCGCCGGTACAAAGGCCGCACAGGGCACGGATTGACCTATTTTCAATGCGCTTCAAAACTGTTCGAATTTCAAATTCAAGTTCAGCCGGAGGGAAGCGGGTATCGTATCTCCATATCAATTCTGCACCCTTTGAAGAGCGTCGATCGCGAAACAGCAGAAAGAATCAGCACAGACGGGAAACTGACCGCATCCCAGCCCGCAACACTTTGCTGAATGCTCTACGAGTCGTTATTCTCATCCTATGGCCAATCCCTTCAGTCGAAGTTCGCGCGCAAGCGGGGAGCGCGCGCCGGGCTGGCGGGAAAGAATCACGGCGACCCGCTATGCTCTGTTGCTGATCCGGATGGTTTGGGAAACCCACCGTGTCTACACAATCACGATGGCCGCTCTGCGGTTCCTGCGCGCCTTCATTCCCCTGGCCACGTTGTGGGTTGGAAAGCTCATCATTGATACTGTGCTCGCGGCCCGCGGAGGAACTTCCGATCTCACACATCTATGGGAGCTTGTGATTCTGGAAATCGTGATCGTAATTGCCGGAGACGCGCTGGCCCGCGCTTCTACGTTAATCGAAAGCTTGCTCGGTGATCTGTTTTCGAATCGCACCAGCATCCGGTTGATGGAACATGCGGCAAAGCTGGATTTGTACCAGTTTGAGAACCCCAAATTCTACGATCAACTGGAGCGCGCGCGAAGACAAACGACCGGCAGGATCGTTCTGCTCTCCGGTCTCTTCACGATGGCGCAGGATTTATTGACCCTGCTCACGCTGGGCGCCGCGCTTCTTGTTTATTCGCCTCTGCTACTGCTCCTGCTTCTTGTTGCCGTTTTTCCCAGCTTTCTAGGTGAAACACATTTCGCTGCTCTGGAGTATTCGCTCTTCTACCGCTGGACCCCTCAACGGCGTCAGTTGGATTATCTCCGCTACATGGGAGCAAGCGATGAAACAGCAAAAGAAGTACAGGTGTTCGGTCTGGCCGGCTGGATCATGGAGCGTTTCCGAAACGTGTCTGCACGTTTTTTCGAAGAGAACAAAAAACTCGCGATCCGGAAAAGTATCGTGTCCGGCATTCTTGCTTTGTTCGGTACGCTTGGGTACTACGGCGCGTATGTAGTGATCCTGCTGCGCGCTGTCGCCGGATCGATTACGATCGGCTCCCTCACTTTCCTTGCCGGATCTTTTGCGCGTAGCCGGGATCTGATCCAGCGCCTCTTATTAGGCGCAAGCGATCTATATGAGCAAAGCCTTTATTTGAAAGACCTTTTCGATTTTCTGGAGATGCAACCAACCATTGTCAGCCGTCCCGGAGCGCCGGAAGTTCCTGGACCGCTGCGCGAAGGTTTTACGTTTGAAGATGTCGGGTTTCGTTATCCCGGAACGGATCGCTGGGCTGTCCGGCACGTTCACTTTCGCATCAAACCGGGAGAACGGATCGCACTGGTGGGAGAAAACGGCGCAGGCAAAACTACGCTGACAAAACTCCTTGCGCGGCTGTACGATCCGACGGAAGGAAGAATACTTCTGGATGGCGTAGATTTGCGTGACTATGATCTGGAATCAGTGCGACGTTCTATCGGTGTAATTTTCCAGGATTATGTGGAGTTCGATCTGCGTTTTGATGAAAATATCGGCGTTGGGGAAATCGATAAAGTGAAATCGTATGTCGATCTCCCCACAAATGGATCCGGTCCGACTCAAAACACTGCGGTTCCTGATGGCGATGTGCCGTCACCCATTGTGGAATCGGCAAGAAAATCGCTGGCCGACTCTCTTCTGCCGCGACTGCCCGCCGGGTACCGTCAGATGCTTGGATATCGCTTTGACGGCGCGGTCCAGCTATCCGGCGGCGAATGGCAAAAAGTAGCGCTTGCGCGCGCATACATTCGCGATGCGCAGGTTTTGATCCTGGACGAACCAACCGCATCACTGGATGCCCGCGCGGAGTACCACGTCTTCAGCCGCTTTGCAGACCTCATTGCAGGCAAAATGGCTGTGATCATTTCGCACCGCTTTTCCACAGTCCGGATGGCCGACCGCATCATCGTTCTCAACGAAGGGAAAATGGTGGAAGAAGGCACTCACCAGGAACTGCTCGCAAAGAAGGGCCTTTACTCCGAGCTGTTTTCGCTCCAGGCCGAAGGCTACCGGTAAAGAAGGGAAACTTGACAGCTTCAGGACTTGTCCAGCCCTCCCGGCAATCGTCTGGAAGCACTAAAAGGAGACTGGAAAGGCTATTCCTCGATCCGCATCAACGATCGGTGGCGAATCCTTTTTCGGTGGGAATTAGGAGGGGCCGCTGAAGTCCGGATTGAGGACTACCATTAGAGGACAACATGAGACCAAAAAATCCGATCCATCCGGGAGAAATACTTCTGGAAGAGTTTCTTGTACCGATGGCACTCACTCAGCGGGCATTTGCCGGGAAGGTAGATTGGACCACGGCAAAACTCAATGAATTAATTCGTGGAAAGCGAGGGATTGCCGCCGATTCCGCTCTAGATTTAGCAAAGGCGCTGAAGACTTCGCCTGAAGTTTGGATGAACCTCCAGGCTTTGTGGAATCTGCACCATGCGGAGCAGAAACGAAAAGTATCTTAGTTGATTCAATGGGGTTTCGGATTTGTGAAGATTGCCTTAAGCCGGTTCGGTTTGCATTTTGTAGAGACGCAGTCCCGACAGCAGCCAGCGCCATCGCCAAACAGGCCAAGATACTAACGTTAGGACGCAGACGCAGAAAACAGGGCGAGCACGATGCGTTGTAATAGGGAATCAAGAGCAGATGACATGCTTATGGACGGCCTTGTCGTTAGGCAATTTCTTTTCCGTGGAAATTCAGGCTAGCAGAGCCCGGTGCGGGAAAACCGCACGCCGGGATCTGTGCAGGAGTTGCCGGGTAACCGGCTGTCCTACTGCGATGCCGCGTCTTTGCTAATCAAAGAAGCCGGAGAGACATTGGTGGCAAAATTATTCCGCACCAGTATCAAATGTCCTTACTGCCAAAATCGTATTCATACTCTGGAGGATCTGATTACCTGCGATCGCTGCCTAGCAAAATATCATCTCGAGTGCTGGCAGTCCTCAGGCAAATGTAGTGTTTATGGCTGCAAAGGTACAAACATAGAGGACGTGGAAAGAAATACATCCGCAAGAATATAACATGTCAAACTCTAACGGATTCAGGTTAAAATGTTGTTGTTGAATGATCCTTT
>CAZDDB010000304.1:0-4604 GCA_964504105.1 uncultured Acidobacteriota bacterium | reverse complement strand
CGCCTTTGTTTACGCGGAGATAGAACCCGCAAGTGGTTTCTATGTGCGTTTTGACGCAGGGATTTCGGCAGGGCGAGACCCGGAGCTTTCGATTCCGGCGGGACCACTTCCCGCAGATCTGGGGAGTTCGCCGATTTTTGGCGGCGGAATCGGCTACTCATTTGTGCCGGGAATGCGAACGGATTTCACTTTATCGTACCGGTCCGGCTTCGAGCAGGTTTCCGGGTTTCCACAGATGCCCACCGGAAACGCTGAATTTCAGTCTGTTGCCGGACTCTTTTCCCTCTACCTGGATCTCTTTCCGTCCGGAAGAGTATCCCCCTACACGGGATTTGGCATCGGTGCATCCCAAAATCGGCTTGGAAACATCCGTATCACCAATCCGGATGGTTCTTTGCTGGGCACAATCCGCGGCAAGCATGAGACAAATTTTGCCTGGCAACTGTGCGCCGGCGTCTCGGCCAATCTCAGCAACCGTTGGATCCTGGATATCGGTTACCACTACCTGAGCGCAGGGGAATACAAAAGCCAGGACTTGCTTTTCTTCACGGACGGAACTTCCGCATTTGCCAGGGATGTGGGAAAATTCCGGGCAAACGAAGTACAGCTGGGTCTACAATATACGTTCTAATCTTAAGTTCCAATTGGAGCTGCAGGCCTCCGTGCCTGCAATAAGTATTGGGCCCACGTTCCGGCGGGCAGAGACGCCCGCCGCTCCACAATCATTGAGGTTAAGACGCTATTGCGGGAAGTAGGCTTTTTGGAACTGGACGCGCCGGCGGGGGTTTTTCATTTGCAGCTTGATTTCCGGTTTGCGGGTCTGCGTGTAGTCGCTCCGGGAGTGGTAATAGAGAGTGAACCGGTTCGCGAGATCGCGCGCGATCTTGTCATAAGCCGCCTGCAATCGCGGATATTTTTCGTACAGGACAAAATACGATCCACCGGTTGCATCGGAAAGCATGCGGAGTGTTGCGATGTCAGCTTCGGAATTTTCCAGCATCATGCTGTAAACGATAATTTTGCTTTTCTGCGCCTGTTCGATTGCACTCTTCAGATCGCCTTCACCGCTCGTGTTCAAACCATCAGAGATAATGAACAGTGCGCGGCGGGGATAATGGGCCGATTTCAGCCGCTCTTCGGCAGCCAGAATCGCGTCATACAATCTGGTGGCCTCGCCGTAGCGCAGTTCGCTCAATTTCAACGAGGATCTTTGATTTGCAAAACCAAAGTCCTTTTTCACCACGAGTTTCTCATCGAAGGTCATCAAAAAGAATTCATCTTCCGGATGCAGCGACCAGATGAAATCCTCCGTTCCTTTCGCCATGATCTTGAATGCGGGGCGCATGCTGAAGCTAGTGTCCAGCAGGATCCCGATCGAAAACGGCTCGCGGGTCAGCTCCAGGTCCAGCACGTCTTGCGGAACGCCGTCTTCCCACACCAGGAAATCTTCCGGTGTTAGATCTTTGACAAACTCTCGGTTCTCATCGGTAACGGACACCTGCAGATCCACTACCTGGACGTCCACTGTATACTGAGCTTCAAGTGGAACCAAGGACACGCAGAGCACGAAGAATATGATGTGGTAGGGGCGGGGCTTGTCCCCACCCAGGTGTTCGAACGGGCGACCACAAGGGTCGCCCCTACCATATTTCCTTCTCATGCGAATTTGTATTTCAAGATGGTCCAGATGATTTTTGTACCGGCCTTGAGTGAACCCATTACTGTGCCACTGATTTTGGATGTGCCGATTCTTTTGCGATAGGACACAGGAACTTCCAGGATGCGAAGACCCTGACGTACTGCTTTAATCTGCATTTCTACAGTCCAGCCGAAGGTGCGGTCGAGCATGCCAAGCTCCATCAGAGATGCATAGCGGATCGCGCGAAAAGGTCCCAGGTCCGTGTAGCGAAATCGGAACAGGTGCCAGATGAGCATGCCGGCGAGACGGTTTCCGAACCGGGCATGAGCGGGCAATGCGTTTCGCTCGCGAGCCCCCAACGAGCGCGATCCGATCACAAGATCGGCTTTGTTTGAAGCGATCGGCGCCACCAGCAACGGCATCTCTTCGGGAAAGTCACTGAAATCGCCGTCCAGAAACACAATGAGATCCGGATCACGGGTTTCTTCGATCCCCCGGAGACAGGCTTGACCATATCCTTGCCGCGGTTCGGAAACAACCCGTGCTCCCAGGGACGACGCAAGCTCCGCAGTACCGTCGGAAGAGCCGTTATCCACAACGATGATCTCCTGAGCCAGATCCTTTGGAATTGCGGCCAGAACATGCCCGATCGAGCCTTCTTCATTCAAAACGGGGATGATGACAGAAACCTTCATAACCGTTCCAACAACTTCAAGAAAGCAGCATCATTGCGGACGGCGGAAAGATTTCGTTCGCACCGGTAGTGATGTGCACAGCGCCAACCCAGATCGATTGCGCGGTTCAGCCACTCCAGGCTTTTTTTTGTTTCACCGGCAAGCGAAAGGACACAGGCGCGATCAAAAGCAGCGTGATGGTCCAATGCATCGATCTCTTCCGTGGCGCGCTCCGCCATTTCCATGGCACGGTCCCATTGACCCGTCTCCGCATAGACCACCGCCAGTCTGCCGGCCGCAAAACTGTTGGCGGGGTTGTTGTGAAGAGCCAGCAACAGGTGCTCTTCCGCGCCTGCCAATTCTGCGTTGTAGGAAGCAAACACACCCTGAAGTACCGGAAGCAGCGGATTGCGGGAGTGTTGTGCTCTTGCCTTTTCCAGGATCTCACGAGCAATGGCAGAATCTCCCAGCAGACTGTGAATCCAAACGAGGTAAAAATAGGGATAGATCAACTCCGGATTAATTCGAAGTTCAGTGTGAAAGGCAAGAATCGCCTTCTCCAGATCTCCGGTATGCAAAAAAATCTCACCGGTATGATCGTGCGCAAGCGCAAAATGCGGATCGAGCCGGATCGCTTTCTGCATCTCTTCCATGGCCAAAGGATAGTTTCCGGAAAGATACAGAAGCATGCCTCGCGTGCAGTGAACCTCGGGAAGCTGATCGTTGATTGCAGAGGCCTTCTCTACCTGCTCCGCAGCCCGCTGAAGCCACATGCGATCGCGGTCAAACCAGTTGTAGTACCGTTGTACGTAAACCTCGGCGAGCCCGGCATGAGCGAGGGCGAACTGCGGATCCTGACGCGCTGCCTGCGCAAAGTTTTCTTCAGCGAGAACGCTGTCTGAGGCAGTTGCCCGGTTATAGTAAAGCCGACCGCGTAAGTAATTCTCATATGCGCGCAGATCGGCAGTCGGTCTCTGCCGGATCGATTTTCGCTCCGCTTCGGTGAGCCGGACCTGCAGCGCCTCCGTGATCTGTCTTGCGACAGAATCCTGAAGTTCAAAGACATCCGTCCAATCACGCTCGAAGCTTTGCGACCAAATCACGGTTCCGGCTTCTACAAGCCGGGCATTTACAAAAATTCTCGTCTGCTCCTTTCGTACGGCGCCTTGTAAAACATAATCTACCTGCAGGTCCTGCAGGACATGAGATGGATCTACAATCTTGTCCTTGAACTTCAGGACAGCATGCTTTGAGAGGACCTGAATTCCGGCAACTTTTGAAAGATCCGTAATGATGTCTTCCGTGATGCCGAGTCTCAAATACTCCGTTTCTTCTTCGTTGTCCGAGCGATCCAGGTACAGCACAGCAATCCGGGGCTGCTGAAACGCCGGCCTTTCCGCAAGGGAAGCCATGTCGAGGCCCTGCAGGTCATCCAGAATCTCCTGTGCCGTTGCGTATCGTTCGAATGGTATCTTTGCGAGAGCCTTCTGCAAGATTGCATCTACTTTTTCCGAAGTGCCCAGAAGGGGGACAGCATCCTGCAAGATCGCCGTAAGCATTGCCGCGCGAGTTGCCCGTTCAAAAGGGGGATGTCCGGCCAGCATGTGGTACAAGACCGCGCCGGCAGAATAGAGATCGCTTCGAGAGTCACCGCCTTCATTGCGAAGCAATTCCGGCGCAAGGAACTCCAGGGTGCCGACAACGGCTTCAGTTGAAGAACCGCCCGCAAGGCCGAAGTCTATAAGCTTCACCTGGTCCCGTGGTGTAATCATGATGTTGGAGGATTTTAGATCGCGATGAACGATTCCTCTTGAATGGATTTCGCGAAGCGCATCCAGGATCTGGTTTTCGTAGCGAATCGCTTTTCGCGGATCCACTTTCTTTTGCCCGATCCTGCGGCTTAACGTTTCCCCCTCCACCAGTTCCATCGCCAGAAACGGAACGAGGTCATGCCACCCGATTTCATACACCACAGCGATATTCGGGTGATGAAGTGAAGAACAAACCCTCGCCTCCTGAAGAATCCGTTCTATTTGATCCGAGTTCTCCGTAAATGTGAGAAATTTCAGCGCAACGGGCCGGCGCAGATAAACGTCTTCAGCACGAAACACTTCTCCCGAAGATCCCGCGCCGAGTCTTTCCACAAGCTGGAAATGAGATACCTGCATCCCGGGCACAAACTTGAGCATAGGCAATCATTATAGAAATCAAAGATCAAATAGCAAAAATCAAATACCGGTTTGTAACGCCAGCGTCTCGCTGGCAGAGCTCGAGCTGGAATCTCTGTTTTG
>CAZDDB010000303.1:0-4616 GCA_964504105.1 uncultured Acidobacteriota bacterium | reverse complement strand
TGGCTGGCGTATCAGTCCCACATCGCAGAAAATATAGATATTCGTGCAATCTCTTCAGAAGGAGGGCCTTCGCGCGTCGTTGTAAGCACGCCACACCTGGATTTTCATCCCTTTGTCTCGCCTTCCGGTAAATGGCTTTACTTTCAGTTTGAGCATAAAAACCTTTACCGCGTACCTGGACCGGCTCAGGACTGGCGACCGAAAATCCCCGAAAAGATCACAAACTTTCCAGAGTCAGGTTTGTTCATCGAAGATCCTCAGATCAGTCGTGACGGTAAACAATTACTCTATACGCATGGACGATTTACAGGGGACATCTGGATGTTGGAATTACCGGATGTCCTGCGATGATACATGCGGCGACTCGAAGAGGATAACCTGATTTCGCAAATGCGCCGTACGTCGGGACAAAACCGACAATCTTTCCGTCAGATCTTGCCTTTTTGGAAGCTTCCTTCATCGGAGGGATACGCTGAATCATTTCCATAGACCTCTTCTACTCTATCCAGAAACTGGTCCGTTTCAAGCATATCGTATTTGTGTTGCTCTTCCGGGAAAAGGCCTTCCCGGACTTCACGACAATAGGAATTTGCCGCGTTCAGCATTTCCGAATACAGATTCGCGTACTGCTTCACAAAACGCGCAGGTTTCGCATCCAGCAAGCCGAGAAAATCATGCCAGACCAGAACCTGACCATCACAATGAAGTCCTGCGCCAATTCCGATCGTCGGAATGCGAAGCCGCGAAGTAATGACCTGCGCAACGGGAGCCGGAATGCTTTCCAGCACAACGGCAAATGCTCCGGCTTCCTGCACAGCCAGCGCGTCTTCTACAATGGAAAGGGCAGCTTGAACGGACTTCCCCTGCACCTTGAAACCACCAAACCGGTGCATCGATTGCGGTGTCATGCCCACATGCGCAATCACCGGAACCTCCGCTTCCACAAGCGCCGCAATAATTCCCGCACGTTGCTTTCCGCCTTCCAGTTTTATGGCGGCGCATCCCCCTTCCTTGATGAACCGGATCCCGTTCTGCACCGCCTGGCTCATTCCGTCCTGGTACGAGCCATACGGCATATCCCCAACCACCAGAGACCGCCGGCATCCGCGCATCACAGCCTTGGTGTGATAAATCATCTCATCCATTTTCACCGGCAGCGTGTTCGGATACCCCAGCATGACCATGGCCAGGGAATCCCCGACCAGCACGATATCGACCTCCGAATGATCCAGTATATAAGCGGACGGATAGTCATACGCGGTGAGCATGGTGATTTTTTGGCCCCTCTGTTTTTTTTGCAAAAGAGCCGGAATGGTTACCCTTGCGGGTAAATCAGATGAATGTGTCATGGTTTCTCCTCTGCCCGTCCGCACCAGCCGGCTCGGGTGAAGTTTCCAGGTGTTTCATAATGTGAAACACAGTTTCATTTTTCGAGCACTCGGTTCCTCCCGGTCCCGGAAGTCGGGATCCAGGGGAACCACGTACATAAGCCTATATCATTTTCTCCCTGCGTGCCAGAGTTGCTAAATTTCTACGATCCCTGCGGCACATAGTACTTCGTGCCTTTCCCCATCGTGCGGATCATCTTCACAAGGTCCTGCATATCGGCGGGTTTCTCTACAAAGTCGATGTCCGAAGTGTTGATCACCAGCAAAGACGACAGTTTGTAGTGAAAGAAAAAATAGTTATAGGCCTGTGTCAGCTCCTTCAAATAGTCGCGCGAGATACTCTTCTCATAATCCATATTTCGCTTCTTGATACGCTGCATCAGCACATCGGAATCAGCCTGAAGGTAGATGACAAGATCCGGACGCGGAACCGCGGATTCCAGCAGCGCATACAGCTTCTCGTAAATCAGGAGCTCGCTGTCCGACAAGTTCAGATACGCAAAGATCTTGTCTTTCTGGAAAATATAATCGCAAACGATCGTCTGCTGAAACAGATCGGCCTGCTGCAATTTCTGCTGCTGCTGATAACGGGTCAGCAAAAAAAACAACTGCGTCTGAAACGCTGCGCCGGGAACATCGCGGTAGTACTCCTTCAGAAATGGGTTGTTGATGTCTTCCATGATCTTGTTGGCGGTGAGCTGCGCGGACAGCATCTCAACAAAGGATGTCTTCCCCACTCCGATCGGGCCTTCCACCGCAATATAGTGAAAATCCATACGCGCATTATAGACTGAGTTAACATCGAAGCGTAATCAACCGCAAAGACCGCTAAGACCGCAAAGGGAGAACTACTTAATTCGATCTTTCCCCGCAGTGCCGTACCTGGTTTCTACCCCTTTCCTTGGCATCGTAGAGCGCGCGATCCGCTTTTTCGATCAGGTCCATTTTAGCGGTTGCATCATCGGGATAGCAGGCGACGCCGATGCTCACGGTGATCGCAAACGATTTAACGTCCCATTTGAATGAGGTACGCTGGATGATTTTGCGCCAGCGTTCCGCCGTCTTGCGCGCGTTCTTGATGCTGATTCCGGGCAGAAGGGCGGCAAATTCCTCCCCTCCGTACCGGGAGAGCAGGTCCACTTTCCGCGCGTTTGCGATCAACAGATTCGCGAGAGTTTTCAAGACCGAGTCTCCGGCCGGATGACCAAACGAATCGTTTAACCCCTTGAAATGGTCGATGTCCAGAATCAAGAGAGCCAGAGGCTGTACCTGGCGCTCGGCACGCTCCAGTTCCCGCTGGATCGCATCCTGAAAGAACCGGTGATTGTAGAGTCCGGTCAACCCGTCCGTGATAGCCAGCTCTTCCATCTTCTGAATAATTGCCGAATTTTCCAGGCTGACAGCTGTCTGATTGCACAGGATTGATAACACGTGAGCCTGATGAGAGGAAAAGGCGTCCTTGTGCCTGCTTCCCAGAAGAAGCGCGCCGATCGATTTTTGCTGGTGGCGCATTGGCACAGCAAGGAACGAAACCAGACCGGACAGATCGTCATCTTCGGTAACCAGCGGCATTTCCTGCAAACGGAATTGTGATTCCGAAAGAATCAGAGGTTCTTCCCGGCTATTTAGAAACCAGGAGATCCAGGTGCGGCCGTCATTTGGCAAATTGACACGCACCTGCGGCTTCTCCTCCCCGGAAGACCACTGATGCACAGAGTATTTGTCCGGCGTATCTTCCAAAGCGGCGATTACGGTCAGATCGGAGGGAACAATTTCGCCGCAAAGCGAATCCAGTTTACGGATAATCTCTTCAAAATCGATGATGGAGGAAAGCTGCTTGCTCGCGTGATAAAACGCTTGAAACTCAAATGCGCGTTCTTCGCGTTCCTTCGCAACGCGTGCCATCCGGATGATCTCGGCAATCTGGGCGGCAAAAGAGGGAAGCGCCGTTTCCGATTCCGGAGAAAAATAATTCAAGTTTCCCGAGCCCAGACTCAGAACTCCTTCGAGACGGCTTCCATCCAGAATAGGAACGGCCAGCAGCGATCTTGTGATCATTTTTTTGCGATACACAGGATACGAAATTCCTTCCTCGTGGTCCTGCTGAAAAAACGTTTTGCGGTTCAACGCAGTCCATCCCACCGGACCGTCCCCCAGATCCAGAACAAAATCCTGTTTGAGCGGTTCGTCGCTCACAGAACTCCGAATCCGCACCTGATGCGACTCCGGCAGGTGCTGCCAGAGCACCGCAGAGGCCGGTTTGAAAATTGTTTGGATCAATTGCAAAACTCGCTTCAAGGAGTCATCGAGCGCCAGCGCAGCATCGACGCTTCTGGATGTCTGGTCGGCGCTGCTCAACGAAACAAGGGAAGGTTCTTCCACCTGATGAATCCCGTATCGCAGCTCATCCAGTTCCTTGCGGTATCCTTCCTTCTGACGCTTTTCATCCCATAAAAGCAGATACGTGACTGTTCCCGCTGCAAAAAAAAGGAGATACCGGAACGCCACTTCTTCCGCGCTTTCCGCGCCGTAATAATGCTCGCGCAGGACCTCCAGAGCGCAGGAAGATGCACCGGTTGCCAGAAACACGCGATAGCGCAGCACGGCGGAAAGCACGATCGCCTGGACGTAAAAAAGAGTGTCAAAGAAAGGCCAATAGTGTTTCAAAAACAGCGTGAGTAACAGCAACGAGAAGCAGAAGAAGAAGTCTTTGGTTTTCCTGCCGTATCCCAGGCGCCAGAACAGAATCTGGACCGGCACCAGAAGAGCAAAAACTGCGGCGGTCAGATACGGAGTCGACTGGAACGGCAAACAGTATAGTACTACTATGATAGCAAGCGTCAGCCCCATCCACCAGACTTGATTCCGCGACGAAATCATGAGCTTGTCATTTCTCGCAAACGCGCAAAGCACGCAAAGAGAAGAATTTTGCCACAGAGGACACCAGCGCGGCCCTTCAGGCCGACAACCAAACTCGAGGATGGAAGATTGAGGATGGAGGATCGCAGGAAACGGTCTGTAGCGCCGGCGTCCCGCCGGCCGGTGATTGAAGTGCACTTTTTTTGTCTGGCCGGCGAGACGCCGGCGTTACAAACCCGTTCGCAAATTCTTGCCGAAAGGAGAAGAAACTCAACGTTAGTAGTACAGATGCCGGGGTCCCGCTGGCTGGTTCAGTTGACGCAGCTATACCCTTTTGTTAAATTTGTGAAATCATAGAAAACATTGGAC
>CAZDDB010000302.1:0-4631 GCA_964504105.1 uncultured Acidobacteriota bacterium | reverse complement strand
CTCGTAGGAATTCAATTCACGCGCCTGCATCGGGACAGGTGAGGCGGAACTGCCGATTTGTAAAGAAGGCGGAAAGGTTAGCAGGTTTGCAGAATCGAAGATTACTTTGATTGCATTGGAATAGGTGGACAGGCGCAGCCGTCCCTGCAGATCTGACGGAGTGGAATCGATTTGGGGCACGGGGCCCGGAGTGACCGATACAATCGAATAGGGAGAGTATTCGATTCCATCGAATCCGCGGGCCTTCAGAAGGATCCGCCGCACTTTTGTGCCGGCAATTTGAGAAAGCGGAACACGATATTCTAATCGCGCGTTCTTTTCGGCCGCTTGCAAATCGAGTCTGGTTACGGGAAAAGGAACAAAAGTTTTTCCTTCATTGATGGAGTACTCCACTTCACCTGCAAATGTTTGCGGCCCCGTGGTCTCCCAGTTGGGATCCGAAACGGAAGCGGTAACGGCAAGGTCAACGGGATCGGAGGAGATTCCTTCCACGCGGATCGATGGCGGCTGATTGACAACAAAGTCGATGTGGGCGATAGAAGTGTTCCCGGTTGCGTCGCTGGCTTCGATTTCCAGTTCATGCGTTCCGGCAGCGAGCTGCTTTGTGGAAAAAGGGACTGCGTCCAGCAGAAACGGATTGTCCAGTGCGACAAGCTTCTTCAGAATGATTGGAAATTCATAATAGGAAGGTCCAGGTTTGCCAAGATCGTAGACCAGGCCGAACGGAGCAGGCTGTGTGTATGAAAGTTCATTGAATTCCAGGGTGTAGAGTTTGCGTTTGTCGATGAAAAGTGTGATCCGTTTTGGCGCGCGGCGGTAGGGACGCAACGCGGCGTCATACACGCTGACAGAAATCAGAAAATCACCGCGCACAACGGGAATCTCATCCGCTACATAGATGGTATCGCTCTTTTTCAACCGGATTTCTTCCGTGTCCAGATTCCCGTTGACTGCAGACGCCGCATCCAGCGGATAAAAATAGCATGCTTGAAAGGCGGGCGGAACCGGATCGAGTGTGTCCTGAAAACCATACAGCAGTGGATTCAGTGCCACAGTCTCGCTTTTGCGGAGCTCCAGATGGAGATGAGGCAGCCCCGCGCCGCTTTCCCCGGAAAACGCGACTACATCCCCTTTCTTTACTTCCACCGGAGGCTCAAGATAGATATCGCCCGTATAGCGCGTGCCCATATCGACAGCCTTTGCCTGGTAGATCTGTTCGATTCCAGATTCTGTGGAATAACTTTCCAGATGCGCGTAGACAGAAACCATTCCATCGGCGTGCTGTATGTAGAGAGCGCGTCCGTAACCGCGCTTTTGCACTTTCAGACGGAAGATCTTTCCATCGGCAATTGCAAGTACGGGGAGTCCGGTTTCTCCATTCGTGCTCAGATCGATTCCTGCATGGAAGTGGTCGTCTCGAAAATCGCCAAATGTTGACGAAATGCCGAAATTTTGCTGCAACGGCCATCCGTACGATTCACCAAAAATCAAAGAGAAAGGGTGGAATAGCAGAAAAAGACAGATCGAAAAAACCCTCACTCTCATCTCCAGTTTTTGTGATTATAGCGCAATCGTTTGCGGTTTCCCGCAACCTTTGTGCCACATGTTAATCTAAGCAGTTCCTTTCATAAGTACGGTGACGTATTCATTCAAGGGTTTTAGAAACCACAGATGAACACGGGCTTGGCGGTTCACCCTTCCTGTTCTTCGTGCGCTTCGTGGTTCATAGATACGTCGCCATATTTGTGAAATCAAGCGCTTAGTTTGGCTGTCGCTGTCTTTTCAAGGCCATCGAAACGGCGAGCAGTCCCAGTGGAGCCAGCACAGCGATTTCCAGAAACATTGCTTTCAGGTTGTGCAGACTGATCAAATTGTTCCAGCTGCCGCGATGGATGCTGGGGAACAACAGAACGGGTGACAGAAAGTGGTGATGTGTGAAAGGCCACAGCAGTGGAATCCCGAACGGCGGACTCCCGTCATCGGTAAAGAAATCGATCAGCAGATGCGATGCATACGCTGCTCCAAGCACAAGGGACTCCTGCAAGGATTGTGGATGCCGCGTTGCTTTCAGCACCAGGAAACAAAGAACCGTGAGGAGAACTGCGAATGGGATCGAGTGGCTAAAATAGTGATGATGCAGAAACTGGACATTTGTGAAATGCGCCACCAGAAAATCGGCGTCTGCGAGATTTCCCCAAATGAATGCGAGCCCCAGCGCAATCCGGTTTCTGTTGCTGTCACTCACGATCTCCGGCTTTAGAGCCACGATGACAGCGTATGCACCCAGCGTATGTCCGAGCGGCGTTGCCATCAGTGATTCCCGGCTGTAGCGCCGGCGAGACTGTCCCAAAACTCAGGAAACAAGCATGTTTGCGGTCTGTAACGCCAGCGTCCCGCTGGCAGAGCTCGAGCTGGAATCTCTGTTTTGGCCGGCGAGACGCCAGCGGTACAAAGAGTTTTGGGACAGTCTCCGGCGTCCCGCCGGCCGGTAATTAAAGTGCGCTTACCGTGAAACATGGGTCTTGAATTCGTCCACGGACAGGGCGTTGCCGTTCATTTGTTTGGACAATTCCAGAAGCGGCGGGAGCTTTAGTGGAAACTGATCGCTGAAGAAAACTTCGCGCGGATGTCCTTCCGCTTTCTTTTCTCCCTGGTGCAGCACGACGGCATGAGTACAATATTCTGCCACTAATTTCAGCGCATGCGTGACAATCACAATTGTGGTCCCTTCGCGATGAAAGTTTTGGAGCAGCTCCATCAAATATTTTTGCTGTCTGTAGTCCAGTCCTGTAGTCGGCTCATCCAGGATAAGGATGTCCGGGCTGACGCTCAACACGGAAGCGACGGCCACCCGCTGCCGCTCTCCCTTGGAAAGCTGAAACGGATCCCGTTCGAGTTGCTGGAGCAGGTCCATCGTTGCGATTGCCCGTTCCACATCTTTCTTTCTTCGGTCTTCCGGGAGACCAAATTGCTTCGGTCCGAATTCGATCTCTTCTCGCACGGTAGCGTTAAAGATCTGGTGATCGGGGTTTTGAAACACAAGACCTGCCGCGCGGGATAATTCCTTGGGATTCCACTCCCGCACATCTTTGCCAAGAATACGTACCGAGCCTTGTTGTGGATGTTGCAATCCGTTTAGATGGCGGAGAAGCGTGGATTTTCCACTTCCATTGTGACCGATGATTCCCGCGAATTCGCCTTGCCTGATTTCAAAGGAGAGGTTTCGAAGCGCCGGTTGACTGCTACCGGGGTAAGTGAATGACAGGTTCAGCACCTCTACAACAGGGCTGGACTGCGTGCGAGCCTCCGTTGGAATTTTCTCCAGTGTTCGGTCCTGCAACATCTCCGCGAGCCGGGAAGGAGACGTCAGCACCGGAGTCCTCTCCATCTCTTTCTGTAAGCGCACCAGATCGAGCGGCCGCAGCGCGTTTCTTTCAAGCAAATCGCTCTGGATCAGCATCTCTTTGGCGGAACCTTGCGCCTGAATTAGACCTTCGCGGAACAAGAAGATCCGGTCGGCTGTCTCAAATTGTTCAGTTTCCTGATCAATCACCAGCACAGTTTCCACCCAGTCCTTTAGCTGGGGCAAGGTCTGTAAGACGAACTCACGGCTGTCGGCGTCCAGATCGGTCGTTGGTTCGTCCAGAACCAGCACTTGCGGACGGTAGGCCATCACGGAAGCGATTGCCACCTTTTGCTTTTCTCCTCCGGAAAGCGAATAAGGCTCCCGGTCCTTCAAGTGCGAAAGATGAAATTTCTCCAGAAGCTCGCTGATCCGTTCCTGCATTTCCGCATGAGGAACGCCGAAGTTTTCCAGGCCGAATGCCAGATCCAGAAGCACATTAGTGGAAAAAAGCTGCTGCTCAAAGTCCTGAAATACCATCCCCACTTTCTTGGAGATCGCCGTGATGCTTTGCTTTTCGAGCCATTCTCCAGCAACCCATCGTTTCCCGGAAAATGGTCCCTTGTAAAACCGCGGAATGATGTTGTTGAGCGTCCTGCAAAACGTCGATTTTCCTTCCCCGGAGGGTCCGGCAATCACCGCAAATTCTCCCTTCGCAATTTCGATGTTGAGACCCTGTAAGACAGGAGGAAGGTTTTCTTCGTACGAATACCGTAGATCTTCGCAAAAGACAGCTGCCGTTTCGTTCATCTAGAGCACTGTAACACAAGGTTCAAGAGCGAGTGGGAAAGATTCGGAAAGGGCAAGGAGCATTCAATTCGTCTTGTAACGCCGGCGAGACTGTCCAAAAACCGAAGAAGAAGGCATGTTTGCGATTTGTAACGCCAGCGTCTCGCTGGCAGACCTCGAGCTCGAATCTCTGTTTTGGCCGGCGAGACGCCAGCGGTACAAACAGTTTTGGGACAGTCTCCGGCGTCTCGCCGGCAGAGCTCGACAATGCACAACGTTTTTGCCGGCGGGGACGCCGACGCTACAAAACCGTTTCCCGGACAATGAAACACTTCATAACCATGTGTTACAGTGCATTAAAGAAGCAGCAATGCAGCAATCGGGAGAAGGAGGCTGGCAACCAGCTCGATGAACTTCAGCGGGATCGTTTGCTGGAGGGAAGGGCTCATCATCACAAGATAGATTCCCAACACAAGAACCAACAAAACAAATGGCCCTG
>CAZDDB010000301.1:0-4655 GCA_964504105.1 uncultured Acidobacteriota bacterium | reverse complement strand
TCGCTCGTTGTTCTTTGCCTGCTCTTCCGTCCCCCGACAGCGGCGGCTTTGAATCAATCGCGTGTACTAAGATGTTAGTAGAAACCACTCCCGCGGTCAAGCACCACACGAACTGACAGGCGACATGTAACCAAACGGTTACATATTTGCGGACAAAACCCCATGCGAATCGAATTCCACCTGAAACACTCACTGAGATGAAACGAGTTTGTCCGGATGGAAATACATATGATTCGAAAATTCAAGTCACTCCGGTGGAACCAATCAATGAAACCGTAGAGCCTGAACCGAAAAAAAACCGGAGTGAACTGTCACCCCGGTTTTTTTGAAAGCAGAATTACTGTTTTGCGCCGTGAGGGTTTGCCCAAATTACAAATGTAACCACTTTGTATCCATGGCCGAAATCAAGCACGTACACCGCATGGCGGCCATCGGAGGATACCTTGACCAACTTACCCCACTGGCCAGGTCCGTCCAAGTCGATCCCATAAAACGCAGCGGGTGCGGAGCTAATGGTCGTGGTGCTGTCAAGGTGCGTATAGATCGTTACCAGCTCGTCATAGTCATGCTGATTCGGCCGCGTACTCTTCAGGTCAGAGTCACTCTTGTTACTGTAGTAATCCATGCAGGTGTTTTGCGAACTGCCGTCCGTGCTCTGGTGGTCGAGCCCGAATGTGTGTCCAACTTCCTGGCACATAACGTGCTGTTTCTCGGCCTTGTTCATGACCCAAGAGTCATTAGCCCTGACAGTACCCTGCGTTATATGGGTTCCGCTGAGCCAAATGTTTGCGACACCGAGCCAATTGCCGCCGTATCTGTTGTTGCAGACTTCAACTCGCCCGAGAGTAGCTGTGCACTTCTTGTGAGCTGTCGATGCTTGACCGACAACAAGTGTGGTGTTCATCACACTTGATGCGCTCCAATCGCTGGAAGCTTGGCTAAGATCGTTCTTCCAGTCAGTGGCCGTCAAGTTATCGCCCAATTTTATGGTAAAAGGGTTGTTCGTGCGCGCCCAGTGATATGTTCCCCAACTGTGATTCGCCCATGAGGCGCTCTGAAAAAGGGTGAATCCGATCACGGCCAGAAAAAGGATCAATTTACGTTGATGAAAAAACTTAACCATTCTTGAAATCTCCTTTCTAGAACTTAATCTGCTAATTGAGCAAAGGTGGAGTGCAAAAATCGCGCCGTCCACAGATTCTCTTGCCCTCGAGCATATTCGAACTGGAGACAACAGTCGACTGCATACAAATGTTGCACGACGTTCTTCGTATATTAGATCTAACTCCAGTTATTTCAATATATTAAATCGATGCAACAGATGTTTGCGGTGGCGATTCATGAAGTTGCAGAGTGGAGAGCGATCTTTCCCGGCACCAGTCAGTCGTCTGCCCTAAGAGTTAGTAGAAACCACTCCCGCGGTCAAGCACCACACAAACTAACAGGCGACATGTAACCAAACTGTTACATATTCCCGGCAAGCATAAAAAAAGGCGAATCCGAAGATTCGCCTTTTTCTTGGGGAATTCCAAATTCCCTCAGGGAGCTTTGATATCAGTGCTGCATACACTCCCGCATCATTGTTCCTCTACCGGTATGTAGAAATCATGGTAGACATTCTGGTTCCCTGACCCGCTGTGAATTGATTCATGCAGGGGTCATCCGTGTAATCCATGAAGTTATAAATGGGATCAAGACCAGCCTTGTTTTTGCAGCTATCTCTGCCTACGGGGCACCCATAAGCCGGGCTTCTTTCAGCAGGTGTATCGGAAACGAAATCACCCTGTCCGTTGCAGCCTCCCTGGAAAGTATGATAAAGACCAGCCCAATGTCCTACTTCGTGGGTTCCGGTATCACCTTCGTTATACGGAACAGCGCTACCACCCGGCAGTGAAGAATACAGAAGAACTACGCCATCCATTGTCGGTGAACTCGCGTAATTCGATGGAAATGTGGCCCATCCTAGAAGTCCTTGACCCGGATTTGCTGTGTAGATATTTAGTGTCTTCGCATCCCCTACGTGAAGTGCATTCTTTGCCTGACTTTCCGCACTTGTTCCCGGTGTCATCGTGTACCATGTTGAATTTGTTGTGCGATCGGTGCCGATCAGGGTAAATGAAATCCCTCTTGCAGCATAAGCCGCGTTCAATACATCGACCTGATCCTGAATCTGGCTGTCAGGCACGTCTCCGTTGGAGAGCCCTGTCCCTTTCCGGATTACATGAAAGGCAACCGGAAAACTTGTTCCGGCAGCGGGATCCATAGCAAAGCCGTTGTTGGCGAGCCATTTGGAAACCTGCTGCTCAATGGCCGCTGCTTCCTCAGCATCGACCTGCCGTGTTCCGCAACGATGTCCGCTTTGAATGAAAGCTTCCTGACTGATATAGCTTGTCTTACCGACCGTAAACGAACCGTCGCCCTTGACATCCGCAAAAGCGGTCAGGCTCAAACCTGCAATTGCCACAAGGGCAAAAAGAACAAACGTGAGTGTCTTGCGATGCATCTAGTTTCCTCCCTAAGGAAATTTGATTTTTGGTTTCCCCCACTGTCACCAGCGGGATGCCTGCTCTATTGCAAGTGTCATACCAGGTCTCCAGGTATCCGCTCATCGACGGTGCTTCACTGGAAACGAATGGAGCATCTGGAAAGAAACGTTTCAACTTGTTGCAGCCAGGAACTGGAAAATCAGTCTAAATCTATTGAAATGAACCGGTTGCTGGGATGCAACTTTCGTTGCAGCTTATGATTACAAGTGTTTGCACAATCGCGTTTATCGTGGGAATGTAATAGAATATCCAGCAGTTCGCAAAAGGTGCCAGCGATGTTCCAGACTGAGCCGAGAATTTTGATTCTGGACGACGATCCGAACATCACCGACTTGCTTTCTGACATTTTGCAGCAAGAAGGATACAAGGTGATGGCCTCCAATTCGCCCAAGGATGTGGTGTTTTTGGCCCGCCAGTTTCGCCCGGATTTGCTGCTGCTCGACATCATGATGCCCGAGATGGACGGATTTGATGTGTGCGAATACTTTAAGCGGGATGCGGAGCTGAAGTTTACACGGGTCATCATTCTGACGGCGCGGGATGACCGCGAATGCCGGGTCCGCAGCTACAAGGCGCGCGCCGATCTGTTTTTGGTCAAACCGTTTGAGCTCGATGAGCTGCGCGAAGCGATCATCAGTCATATCCACTCCAAGATCATTTCGGATCAAGTTGTCTCCGAGCTGAAAAACCAGACAATCATGGACGGTTCCATGAACTGCTACCACAGGAAATACATGGAACGCAGAATCATCGAAGAGTTGAAGCGGCTGGAGCGCGCCACGCATCACAACTCGGTGCTGCTCCTGGATCTGGACAATTTTCACACGATCAACATGAAGTACGGTTACACCTTCGGGGACGAAGTGCTGAATGATGTGGTGGAAATAGTGCGGCAGGAATTACGTGAATTCGACCTGATGGCGCGCCACGATGATGATACGTTTCTGATCCTTCTTCCGGATACTCCGATGAAAGGCGCCAGGGTAGTGGCTTCCCGCATCAATGAAGTCGTCTCTTCTCTGGTATTTCTCAAAAAGAAAAACCTTACCCTGTATACAACTGTTGTTGCGATCGAAATGGAAAAGGGACAGCAGTTGGAAAACGTGTTCAGCAAACTGGAAGAAGAACTGAAAATTGCGAAAGCCCGCAAAGTGGGAAAACTCGTCTAATCAGGAACTTCTTCAATTGCTATGGAAAAGCCTTCGACTTTTAAGAGTCTTTCGCTGACCCTGCGCTCCTGGCGAACGGCTTCGGTAGTTCTTCTTTCTTTCTCTTCCGGTCTTCCACTGGGACTTGTATGGATTGCAATACCTGACTGGATGAGAAACATCGGAATGGATATCCGTCTGGTCGGTTTGATCACGCTGGCGCAGGCGCCGTGGTCTTTCAAGTTCCTGTGGTCTCCATTTATGGATCGATTTGTACCGCCATGGCTTGGAAGACGCCGTGGATGGACAGCCATTGCACAAGTTGCGCTTTTCGCGCTGAGCCTTTTGCTGGCAGGAGTCGGCCATCATCCGGAGACACCATGGGTGATTGGAGCGCTCGCTTTGGCGATCGCTTTTGCCGCAGCGACGCAGGATATTGCGATCGATGCATATGCTGTTGATGTTTTGCGTCCCGCGGAGCAGGGCGTGGCGGCAGGCGCACGCGTCGCTGTTTATCGAGCAGCGATGTACGTTGCGGGCGGACTGAGCATCACACTGGCAGGAAGGTATTCCTGGCCGATGGTGAACGCCGCTCTTGCGTTTCTTTATTTACCCATGCTTTTCGTCACCTGGAAAGCGCCGGAACCGGAGGAAAAATTGAAGCCTCCTGCTTCACTGAAGGAAGCAGTCTGGTATCCGTTTCTGGGATTCCTGTCACGCCATCGCGCGCTGGAAATACTTGCCTTCGTTGTTTTCTATAAATTGGCCGACAATCTTGCGGGGGCCCTTCTTCGCCCGTTCCTTGTGGATATGGGATATAGCGATTTTGATCGAGGATTTGCCCTTGCCACGGTCGGAGTTTTCGCAACCCTGATCGGTACCTTCATCGGTGGAGTTCTGACCACCATTCTTGGTCTGGGACACTCTCTCTGGTTTTTTGGATTTTTGCAGATCGTCTCAA
>CAZDDB010000300.1:0-4712 GCA_964504105.1 uncultured Acidobacteriota bacterium | reverse complement strand
CCGATCCACAATATCGGAACCGGCATCGGATGATTTTCCACGTACCTGTTCGGGAGACATATAGCCGAGCGTCCCCAGGATGATGCCGGCAGCTGAGCGCGGTGCTCCGGTCTCCAGCTTGGAGAACTCGGCCGCTGCAGCTTCGGTATGAGTCAGCTTCGCCAGACCAAAGTCCAGGATCTTGACACGACCGTCATTGGTGACAAACAGATTTTCCGGTTTCAGGTCGCGATGGATGATTCCTTTGTCGTGCGCGGCAGTCAGGCCTTTCGCGATTTGCAACGCATAATCAATGACTTTGCGCTGCGGAAGAGGAGATCCCAGTTTCTCCCGCAGTGTTTCCCCTTGCAGTAATTCCGAGACCAGGAAATGCACGCCCTTTTCATGTCCGACATCATAAACGCTAAGAATTCCCGGATGATTCAACATTCCGGCTGCGCGTGCTTCCTGTTCAAACCTTGCCAGACGATCAGAATCTTCTGCGAAAGCGGGAGGCAGAACTTTGATGGCCACTTCACGTCCGATGCGCGGATCGAGCGCGCGATACACTTCCCCCATTCCACCCGCTCCCAGCGGTGCGACTATTTCATATGGACCAAGCCTTGCTCCAACCTGCATCGCCATTTCGGACTAATCTACCACACAACCTCGCGCCGGGTTGCATCAATTGGTCCTCCGGAATTTCGGTTATTGCTGAAGGTGTGGGAACAACTTAGGAAGTCAGTAGAATCAGCAGCCGCAATATCTTTGGCGTGATGGCGGCCGTTTAGGGGTGACGAGGCTTGTAAGGAAGCTCCAACACATCCAATTCTTCTTTGAGCGGTTCGAATTCCGGGTCTTTGTGTAACAGTGTCAAACCATGGAGTCTCGCCGTCGCCGCAATCCACGCATCTGCTACGGAAATGTGATACCTGGCTTTCAGATCTCCGGCAGGTAGAATCAGGTCGTCTGTTAGCGGTAACTCTTTGGCCGGAAGGGACCTTGTCAAGACAACAATCTGCCTGGCCGCGTCTTCCCCTATTTCCTGACACGTAACGGAATACAGTTCCATGATGGACATTGCTGAAACATAAGCCATGAGCTTCCCTTTTTTCGCATCCTCAAGCACCTTTTGAACTACATTTGCACCTTCTTCATTGTCGCTGAAGGCAAATAGGGCTGAGGTATCCAACAGGTAGTTTCTAATTTTTCCTTTCATCCTCTTTCCTTCTGAGGATCAAAGCCTTTCTCAAACCTTTTCCCTCAGTAGAGCCCCTCAAGCTGCGGATCGGATCCTCTGGAACCGGAATGACAGTGATGATCCTCCCATCACTATTCCAAATCAGATTCGAATTCGCTCCAATGCCGAGTCGTTTTCGGATCGGTGCGGGGACCACCGTTTGCCCTTTTCGTGTTACTTTAGTTCTCATTATAGTACTTTTCATCGTTATACATTACATCTCCTAGCTACATCTTACTTCAAAGCATACGCAAGTCAACCCCTGCTTGCGTCTGACTTCTTTCTTTCGTAGGGACGCCCTTGCTGGGCGTGTATTCCACGCTATGAGACTTTGGATAACTGCGATTGTTCTACGTGGCTGAGCCCCTCACGGAGGTTACTCGCAATCAGCAGCTTGCCCTTCCCTGTAGATTCCAACCGTTCTTTCGCCTTCTCCAACCCCTCCCTGGTCAGCCATAAACCGACGAGGACCTGTACGTTCAGAAAACGTGCCTGGATCCGTGTAAGTGCATACCGCGCTTTCGACACAGCCGACGGCGACAGGGAGCAGATACATATAATGTCCGGATTCAATTCCTTCACTTGATTGAGCATTTCACCGAGTAATGAAGTTGCCGAGAGATAGCTTGCTTCAACGTGTGGCAGCCTTTCTGACAGCCGCGCAAACAGCATTGCGGAAATCTCATCTGCCACAGTTCGCGCCGGCAAACACAACAACTTCAAGGCAGTGCTTGACGGCAAAGGATGTTCTTCTTTTTTTTGATCCATCCTTTCTGCGCACTCTTCGCCGACCTCCCGCACACTTTCCAAAATATAAGCATGTCTTTCTTCACTTAGACCTCCTTCAATTCGATCCGTCTCGGCAAGCACAAGCGTCGGAATTAGTAATTCATCATAGAGCGCCGGGAGATCCTTTTCTTTCAGAAAATCGTCCACAATTTCGTCTGCTTCTTCCCGGTTTGCGGCAACCAAACGTTGGTACAAACGCATTTGGGGAGCAAGACCGGGCTCATCTCCCAACAGAATGTTGAGAAACTGCAGCTGTGGAACGTACTTTCCGATTACAACCAGGCAAACTGTAAGCGGAGTTGACAGCAGAAGTCCGGCAGGTCCCCATAACGACGTCCAAAAAACGACCGCAACAATCAATGCAAAAGAAGAGACTCCTGTATGTCTGCCATAAAGCCAGGGTTCGATCACATTGTTAGTTACTAATTCCAGGACAACGAAAAGGCTTATCACTAAGACCGTTGGGATCCAGTTGTTGAAGACGGCAATAGAGAGCGCGATCGGCAAGCCGGCTGCCACCCAAGACCCCAGGTAAGGGATGAATCTTAAAATAGCAGATAGAAAACCCCACAAGAGAGCATGCGGCAAGCCGATCAGGAAAAGACCTGCTGCCACGGCAATACCCATAGAGCCGTTAATGAATGTTTGCATCAACAAATAGCGTGACACGCGGCTGCCCGCCTCGTCGAGCGCTTCCATGGTCATGTGCAAATGCCCCGAACCCATCATTCGGAATAGCCGATCCTTTAAATCCTCCCGCTTCAGCAACATGAATATGACAAAGATGATGACAACAGCCGCCTTGCCAAGCGGCTTCACGAGCGGGACCAGGGCCGCACTAAGGATCTGAAAAATATTGTCAGGTGGTTCGACGACTTCAACAGGAACCAGTTTGCGCTCGTCAAGCTTTGGGGGTAAAAGTTTGTAGACTTCTCTGGTCAATTCCTGAATCGTGCCGGTAATTTTCTCAAAATCCAAACCGTGATTCTGTCCCATCGCGCGAATCTTCGTTTGAATGTTGTCCTTGTATCCTGGCAGAGACGCCGCAAGACCGAGCGTCTGAGTGACAATAATCCAGAGGATCATGATGATCAGAGCAAACGACAAGACGCCCGTGATCAAGACGGCCGGCAATCTCGGCAGACGGAGTTGCTGCAATTTTTGAACCGCGGGAGCTAGAAGAAAGGTTAACAGCAAGGCCAGCGCAAATGGAATCAGGATCTCCTGTCCCAGATAAAGAACCACAATGACCAGAATTGCAGCCACAAAACTGTTCGTTCGCGATGAGGACGGAAGAGCCATACGCTTTTATTCTACAATATTCCAATCTCTACGCCGGCGCGTCACCGAATCGTTCGGTGAATCACTCCGGAGTCGACGGTGATGGTTTTGTCCGGTTCTTATGGCTTCGGAATGATTTCGTGAATGAGGTCGCACATGAACTCGCTACACGAGTGCCTTTGAAGAACACTTCTACAGTATTAGCAGTTAAGCGAATATCAACAGCACTTCCAGCCAGTAACCGTTTCCCAGAACATGATCTTTCCTTTAAAAGATACTTTTGTCTTATTTCAGACATATAACTGAAATTCATGGAAAGCGCAATCTGATAGGTAGACGCAGCGATGCACACATTCCGGAAAGTATCAGAACCGGTAGCATGCTTGCACGGATACCGGGAAATGGATATGATTCTTGTTGAATGATCATTTCCTTTGGTGATGGGGCAACCAAGGACTTCTTTCATTCTAGGTCTACGAAGCGGGCGGCAAAATTTAAGAATTTTGAGGGTGCTGCTCGCAGAAGACTGGATGTGCTCAACGCCACAAATAGTTTGGCAGACTTGGCAGCGTCCCCGGGAAATCGCCTAGAGGCGCTTAAGCAGGACTTAAATGGCTATCACTCAATACGAGTGAACGATCAATGGCGGGTCATATTTGTATGGGAAAGCGGAAATGCATCGTCCGTAAAGATTACGGACTATCATTGAGGTGAGAACATGATTCCAGAAAACAGAACGTCCACACACCCCGGGGAGATCTTACTCGAGGACTTTTTAAAGCCCATGGGCATTACGCAGGTCGCGTTTGCGGACCATTTGGGGATCCCAGTTCAGAGAGTTAATGAGATCATCAACGGTAAGCGAGGTATAACTCCAGAAACAGCCTGGTTGTTCTCGCAAGCACTGAAGACGTCTCCTGAATTTTGGACAAATCTTCAAAGCCTTTACGATCTGACGTCCGATCGTCCGGAAAGAAAGGTGGAACCGATCATGGCGCGTGCCTGAGCAAGACGACCGCTGGAAAGGAAACGAGCAGGACGTTCAGTACGGCAGTAGCAATGAGATTTGATTGATGCAAACAAGATTTCCGCAGGAGCCGGGAAAGGCCATCACGTAAGTTACGGTCGTGTTAGCCTTGCACAGAGTCGCATCACCGAATCGTTCGGTGAATCACTCCGGAGTCGACGGTGACACCAATGCGCGAGGTCGTTTGAAAGTACATGTCATCGCCCGCAATTTCGATCAGTGCCACCATCAGGCCGCCCGCCGTATATGCACTTGACTGAATAGTTATTACAGTGCATAATTTATAAGTGAAGTGGGAAGTTCATCTACATGATGATTTCGTCCCCGAGTACCGCGACCTACACAACGACGTGCAGGACGAGCTGTTGGCCCACATCGAACTGCTTGAACAGTTCG
>CAZDDB010000299.1:360-4720 GCA_964504105.1 uncultured Acidobacteriota bacterium | reverse complement strand
GTATTCTGCTCCCCGCGGACCTTACACGTCTGGACGTATTGCTGGATTCGCTCGGCCTGCTGCCACAGAGAAAATAAGAAGGCCACGGAGTCTTTTGCCCCAGAGCACACAGAGGTCACAGAGGATTTAGAAGAGTAATTTTTTTGCTCTGTGTCCTTCTCTGTGATCTCTGTGATCTCTGTGATCTCTGTGACCTCTGTGGCTTAATCCTCTCCGTGGCCTCAGAGCATAAGGACAGATGTTTAGTTAGAATGAGTCTGTATGACAAAGGAAGTTCTGATCGATGGAAACAGCCTGACGCTTGCAGACATCGAAGCGGTAGCACGTGAAGAAGCTTCTGTCGCGATCGCGCCTTCCGCGATTCCGGTCATCGACGACTCGCGCAAAGTCATTGAAGAGATTGTAGCAAGCGATCGAGTCGTTTACGGCGTCAACACCGGCTTTGGAAAGCTCAGCGAAGTCCGGATCCCGAAGAACCAGCTGAATGAGCTGCAGCTCAATTTGATCCGCAGCCACTCTGCCGGTGTCGGTCCCCCCTACTCCGTGCTTGTCACACGCGCCATCATGTTGCTGCGCGCAAACGTGCTCGCGAAGGGCAACTCGGGAATTCGACGCGAAGTAGTGCAACTGTTGCTGGACATGCTCAACCGGAAAGTCCACCCAGTCATCCCATCGCGCGGATCGGTGGGAGCGAGCGGGGATCTGGCTCCGCTATCACACCTTGCGCTTGTGCTGGTGGGAGAAGGATCAGCGATCAGCGGTTCACGCGTAGTTCCGGGGCTTGAGGGCTTGCGCGAGGCGGGTCTTACACCTGTAGTATTACAAGCAAAAGAAGGACTGGCGCTGATCAACGGAACGCAGGCGATGACCGGCGTCGGCGCGCTTGCGTGTCTCGATGCGCAGCGGCTCTGCCGGATTGCCGATGTTGCGGGAGCGATGACGCTGGACGCTATGAAGGGTACCGATACTGCATTCGATGAACGGATCGTCAATGTCCGCCCGCATCCAGGCGCGATCACCGTGGCGCGCAATCTGCGCGACTTGATGCACGGCAGCTCAATCCGCGAATCGCACCGCGATTCGTATCACAAGGTCCAGGACAACTACTCGCTCCGTTGCATGCCACAGGTGCACGGAACTGTCCGCGATGCCCTGGACACTGCGAGCCGGTGGATCCAGATCGAAATCAATGCAGGAACCGATAACCCGCTTGTGTTTCCGCAACAGCGCGAGCTGCTCAGCGGCGGAAATTTCCATGGTGCGCCGATGTCCTACACCTTTGATTGCCTGGGCATCGCCGTCGCACAATTGGCCGGCATCTCAGAACGAAGGACCGCTTTGCTCGTGGATTCCGCGCAAAGCGAACTTCCTCCATTCTTAATGAAGGAATCGGGATTGCACTCCGGGTTCATGATGGCGCAGGTCACTTCCGCGGCGCTCGTTGCGGAAAACAAGGTGCTGGCGCATCCGGTAAGCGTGGACACAATTCCCACTTCCGCAAACAAAGAAGACCATGTCAGCATGGGGGTGACCGCGGCGCTGAAGTTGCAACAGATTGTACAAAATGTTACATACGTGCTGGCGATCGAGCTGCTGTGCGGTGCACAGGCGATCGATCTGCTGGCGCCGCTGACAACATCCCCCGCTCTCCAAAAAGCGCATTCCGGGATCCGCTCGCGCGTGTCATTCATGGACAGGGATCGCGTCCTGTCCGATGACATTGCAGCAATTGCCGAACTGATGTCCGCGCCTGAGTGGATCGCTGAAATCGAATCACAACTTGGAGATTCACTGTAAAATAGGATCATGACAAATCTTGCGATTATCGGCGCCCAGTGGGGCGATGAGGGAAAAGGAAAAATCGTAGACCTTGTATCCCTCCACTTTGATGTGGTAGCGCGCTATCAGGGGGGTCACAATGCCGGTCACACGGTGGTAATCGAGGGAAAGAGCTACATCCTGCAGCTCGTTCCATCCGGAATGTTTCGGGGCGGAAAGATCGGTGTTATCGGAAATGGCGTGGTGATCGAACCGGCCGCGCTTCTGGCCGAAATCCGGAAAATGGAAAACTCCGGGTTCAACTTTGACGGCCGTCTGCACATCAGCGACCGCGCGCATCTGATCCTTCCTCATCACCGATGGCGTGAACAAGAGGAAGAGAAGAAACAGAAGATCGGCACAACGATGCGCGGAATCGGTCCATGCTATGAAGACAAGTCCGCCCGGCGTGGTACCCGCGTGTGCGATTTGATGCAACCCGATTTTGAATCGCGTTTGCGCGAACAGTACGCGGGAAAAGATGCGGGTGACTTCTTTAAACGGGTTCCCGAATTCCGCCGCGAAATCGGCAAGTATCTCTGCAATTGCTCCGCGTTTCTCGCAAAAGCGGTCCACGAACAGAAACGTCTTCTGTTTGAAGGCGCCCAGGGCACGATGCTGGATGTGGATCACGGGACGTATCCGTTTGTCACTTCCAGCAGTTGCGCAGCGGGCGGCATCTGCACCGGCCTCGGAATCGGCCCCAAACAGGTGCACAAAGTGCTAGGTGTCTCCAAGGCATATGCAACGCGCGTGGGAAGCGGTCCCTTTCCAAGCGAGCTGAATGACGCAACAGGCGACTTCATCCGGAATAAGGGAAAGGAGTTCGGCTCGATTACCGGACGCCCCCGTCGCTGCGGCTGGCTCGATCTGGTGGCCCTCAAGTACGCCACACAAATTAATGGCATGGACGCGCTCTGTATCACAAAACTCGATATCCTGGATGAGCTCGATGAAATCAAGGTGTGCGTGGCGTACGAAATTGGCGGACAACCTTCGGATGAATTTCCGGCATTCGCCGACTTGTGCGGTCAGTGTAAGCCTGTCTTGAAATCCTTTCCCGGCTGGAAAACCACAACGTATGCGTTACGCGATTTGTCACGGCTCCCTTCCAATGCGCGCAAATATCTGGAATTTGTGGAGGAGTACCTCCGTACCCCTGTTGCCATGATCTCTACTTCCCCCGAACGCGACGACACGATTTTCTATCCGGCATTCGACACGCTCTGCGACCGCCCGTTCTGACGCATTTCACCACAGAGTGCACGAAGGCCACGGAGCGGAAGCAGCCGCCGGACGCCGAAGGCGTCCGCTCCTAAAAAGGTTGCGCAAAAATAAAGTCAACGCAATAACTCTTGCATGAACTCACCGGGAACTGACTTTATTTTTGCGCAATCTTTTTAGGAGCCCCCGAAGGGCCGGCGGCTGCTCTTGGCGGTTCTTATCCTTTCCGTGCTTTCCGTGTTTCCGTGCTTAAATTCCTTCCCAAGCTTGGCGTCCTATGGCGCCTTTGGCGGTTTTGCTCTTTTTGGCGGTTCAAACTTTCTGTGCTACAATCTGCGGTTTAGAGTCATGGAGCAGTCGGCAGTTCGCCTAGAGGGGTGGAGCTCATCCGAACGGATCGCCCTGAAAGCAACGGGCGCGGCTGTATTCGCTTTCCTGACCATTCTTTCAGCGCAGATCCGCATTCCCCTTCCCTTTACGCCGATCCCGATGACGCTGCAGACATTTATCGTTCCGCTTGCGGGCGGATTTCTGGGCGCGACATGGGGCAGCGCATCCATGCTGCTTTATCTGGTACTTGGCGTTGCGGGGATGAACGTTTTTGCTGCGGCCTCCCCGGGTCTCGATTTTTTCCTGGCTCCAAGCGCCGGATATCTGGCCGGCTTCGTTCTTGCCGCCGCGCTTGTCGGATGGACAAACGACCGTACGCAACGCGCCCTGCCGCTATTTCTCGCGCTCTTCTTCTCACATGTGATCATCTTTACGTGCGGTGTGTCAGGTCTGATGCTGAACGCGGGGATGGACCTGCATGCTGCGCTACAAAAAGGTCTGTATCCTTTCCTGATAGGCGATGCCATCAAAACAGTCGCGTCGTTCCTGGTGCTTCTCTCCTATTCCATCTTCCGCAAAAGCACTTCGCTGTAAGGAATTCACCGCAGAGACGCAAAGGCCACGCAGTTTTTTTTATGTGGCCTCAACAATCAATTGCGGACGAATCGCAGATACTGTAATCTTTAACACATGAAAGGGATTCAATTTCTAACTGACGAAAAAGGGAAGAAAACCGCTGTTCAGCTCGACCTTCGCGAACACGGCGAGCTCTGGGAAGATATCTACGATAGCCTACTGGCCAAGCGGCGGGAGAAGGAACCTACCGTGCCCCTGGAAACCGTAGAAAAACGGCTGCGCCAGATGGGCAAACTAAATGACTAAATACGTCATTCTTTTTGCTCGCTCCGCCGAAAGAGAATTGCTGGGCCTTCCAGCAAATGTGGTAAACCGAATCCAGCCTAGAATCAGGATTCTTGCAGAAAACCCG
>CAZDDB010000299.1:0-350 GCA_964504105.1 uncultured Acidobacteriota bacterium | reverse complement strand
AACTTGTAGGTGAGAAGAATTTGTGGCGCATCCGCATTGGAGACTACAGGGTTCTCTATTCGGTTTACGATTCCGACAGGATCATCAAGATTCTTGCAGTACGCCACCGCAGCGAAGCTTACGAATAACCCCCGTTTCGGACTTCATCTTACCCGTGTATGCCGTGCTTTGGGTGCTAAAACTCTTCGCGTCTTTGCGTCTTTGCGAGAAATCCATCCTCTTGTGACGCTTCGTGCCTTCGTGCCTTTGTGGTTAATCCGATCTAACGAACCACCACGGTGCGCTGGATCAACGCCGCGAATTCGCGCAGCTCATTCTGATACTGTTTCATCTCCGCATCATCTAGAAAA
>CAZDDB010000298.1:0-4721 GCA_964504105.1 uncultured Acidobacteriota bacterium | reverse complement strand
TGCTCGAAATTCACGAAAGACTTCATGGAAAAGCGCGAACAAGGAGAGCACGAACGGGAAGATATTCTTCCATGAAATACCTCCTGGATACGAACATCTGCATCTACTGTATCAAAAGGAAACCCCAAAAGGTCTTTGAAAGAATGGAGGAGCGACGAGTAGGAGAGGTTGGGATTTCGGCAATTACCTATTCGGAACTTCAATTTGGCGTTGCAAATAGCAGCGCTCCTGAGCAGAATCGCATCGCTCTGGTTGAATTTATTCCGCCGCTGGAAGTCGCCGACTACACTATGGACATAGCTGAGATCTACGGTTCTATTCGTTCTTCTTTGAAGAGAAAAGGCAGACTCATCGGCCCACTCGATTTGCTCATAGCGGCTCACTCACTGTATCTGGAAACGACTCTCGTTACCAATAATGTTCGCGAGTTTGCACGAATTCCGGGTCTCAAGCTGGAAAACTGGGCGCAATGAAGAACGCTTGCCGGAATTCGAGAATTGCGTGATGTGGCAAAGACAGCACGCAAGTGCTATAATTTTGGCCTTTCCAAGTACTCCTGAGTAGCTCAATGGCAGAGCATCCGGCTGTTAACCGGAGGGTTGTAGGTTCGAGCCCTACCTCAGGAGCTTTTCATTTCTCGGAAAGCCGCCAAGTTCCGTTTGGTGGCGTCAAGACTTACTACCGGCTGGCTGCCGATTACCTTCGCGTTGTGAATCCTACCGGCCGGAACTTCGATCATGTCGCCGGCTTCAAGAAGAAACACATGGCCTTCCGCTTCGATCATCAGTTTACCGGAAACGACCGCATCCTTCTTATCAATCGAATGACTGTGATCCGGAAACACAGTCCGTGACGGATAAACGTACCGGCTCACCGAGTAGTCCTCCCATTTCAGCTTCTTCCGCATGTTCTCTTCGGTGAGGTCGCCCCACCGTTTCCGGTCCCAGCGTTCCACCTGCATCTCAAAAAATCATACCATCATTTTTGCGCAGGCCCTTAGGTAATAAAACAGCCGCCTTGCTCTTGAACGGAAGGCGGTGCTAAGATAAGAACGATTTTCTGGGGAAAAGGTTAAAAAGGGTGTCTGCGAAATGGAGGGGTCATGTTGCGCGAGTCTGACGAGAAGTTCTACACAATTAGTAAGATCTTTCTAGTTCTGACCATTCTGCTTCTGACGGCTGGAACCATGTTCGCTCAGGAAGCCACGGGAAGTCTAACGGGAGACGTGAAGGACACGGACGGAGGACCCCTTCCCGGTGTCACGGTCACGGCAACACACGTCAGCAGCGCCGGCGCCAAAACGGCATACACCGATGTGGAAGGGAAGTTCAGCTTTCCAGCTTTGCCCGCAGGCACGTATGACGTAAGTGTGGAACTGGCCGGGTTTATCACAATCGAAAAGACCGATGTGGCGATCAATGCCGGCAACAATGAAATCTCCTTTGCCATGAAACCGGGCGGATTGGCCGAATTGATGGTCGTTACCGCATCCAAACTAGAAACGCCGTTGATCAACGCGCCGGCAACGATGAGCGTGGTCAACAGCTCGACTATCGAAACCGCGCCCGCGCAAAATTATGCGGATCTGCTGCGTTCGGTTCCCGGGCTGAACGTCACGCAAACTTCGGCACGCGACATCAACATCACGAGCAGACAGGCCAACTCCACTCTTGCGACTTCGCAGCTTGCTCTTCTGGACGGCCGTTCGATCTATTTGGATTTCTTCGGCTTTATCGCCTGGGACTTTCTCCCGGTAAACTTTAACGAGATCAAACAGATCGAAGTGATCCGCGGTCCCGCATCCGCAGTCTGGGGCGCAAATGCCCAGACCGGTGTGGTCAACATTCTTACCAAGAACCCACGGGAAACTGTAGGAACCAGCGTGACCCTCACCGGCGGATTCTTTGACCGCAATGTGGAAGGTCAGGTTGGAACCGCCACAATCGAACAAGATGAAGGCAACGGCTCGCTATTTGGAGCCAACGTGCGTTTTGCTCAGGCGGTCAATGAAAAGTGGGCCTACAAATTGTCCGCCGGCTATTTCAACTCCGATCCTCTCTCGCGTCCAATTGGGGATCTTCCACGTCGTTGCCTGGGCCCCGATCGACCCGACGATTCCATTGTATGCTCCACCGGAGAGATCAGAACGGGCACAGTTTCTTATGACCTGGCAAACTTTGAAAATCAGGGAACCAGCCAGCCAAGGTTCGACGTGCGCGTAGATCAAGACCTGAGTGATGACTCCCGTCTTCAGTATTCCGGAGGCGTAGCCGGAACAGATGGAATCATCCACACAGGAATCGGGCCGTTTGACATTCAGAGCGGCACAGTTCTGGGGTACGGCAAAGTCGGTTACAACAGAGGAAACTTCAAGCTCAACTTCTTTACCAACATTCTGGATGGGGATGCCCTCAACGAGTTTGGAGCTACAGGTCTCGATGGGCAACCGATCGATTTCATTTTCAAAAGCCAGACTTACGACATCGAATCCAGTCATTCCATGCTGCTCGGAGCAAAAAATATTCTGAGCTTTGGTGGAAACTATCGCAGGAACAATTTTGATATTTCGCTTGCACCACAAGGAGAGGATCGTAACGAGGTTGGCGGTTATATTCAGGACGAATTTTTTACCGACAGGTTCCGGTTGGTAGTAGGTGGACGTATCGACAAATTCAGCGTCATCGACGATCCGGTGTTTTCGCCGCGCGTTACATTCATGTTCAAACCCGCGCCGGAACACTCCGTCCGCGCATCCTTCAACCGGGCATTCAGATCGCCATCGCAAATTAACAACTTCCTCAATGTGGCCATTCTCAACCGGGTTGGATTGGGACCAGGTGGCGGACCTCCGTTCTTGATCTTCCCGTCTTTCGCGATCGGTAACGAGATTGACCTGCCCTTTATCCCTGGCGATCAGACACACTTGCTGAAAGAAGAATCGTTAACTGCGTATGAAGTTGGTTACACGGGCGAATTCAACGGACGTTCAACGGTTAGCTTGAGCTACTATGTGAACGATACGGACGACAACATAAACTTCACGCCGGATGTTTTCTATAGCGCTCAGAACCCACCGCCGAACTGGCCGTTCCCTCCGGAGTTTGTGCCTCCAAATACGCTCCCTCTTTTGTTTACCTACTTGAACCTTGGCCCGGTGCGCCAGCAGGGTTTTGAAGCGTCGCTCGATCAGATCGTCAATAGCTGGGCAAGTTTCTTCGTAAATTATTCTTACCAAAAGGACCCGGAGATCCTGAAAAACGATAACGGGGCTGACTTTCCCTTCAACGAATTGATCTACCCGCCCAATCATCGTTTCAATGCGGGTGTAAGCTTCGATACGCGCAAGTGGCTTGGCAGTGTATCTGTGAACTACCAGAGCGATGCATTCTGGACCGATGTTCTGGATGCTCGTTTCTTCGGTCCAACCGACGCGTTTACACAGGTGAACGCCGCTTTCGGCTATCGCTGGCTGGAAGGCAAGGTAACCACCTCGATCAAGATCAACAATCTGACAAACGAACAGATCCAGCAGCACATTTTCGGCGACATCATCAAGCGCTCCGTGAACTTCGAAGCGCGTTTCGACTTCTAGCGTTTTTTATGTGGGGCGGGCTTCCGTGCCCGCCCTGCAGGATTCTGCCCGCAGAGGCCTATGATCCTCATCGGCACTTCCGGCTTTTCCTACAAAGAATGGAAAGGCACCTTCTATCCGAAAGAACTTCCGGCAAAGCAGTATCTGAGCTTCTACGCAAAACACTTCAAGACAACGGAAATCAACAACAGCTTTTACAGAATCCCGACCGAGCAAAACATCGCGGCATGGTATGCGGAGGTCCCGGCTGATTTTTCTTTTACGTTAAAACTGAACCAGAAAATCACGCACATGAAGAGGCTGAAGAACGCAGATGAGGAAATGGAGCGTTTTTTAGAAGCTGCTGCCGCAATGAAGGAGAAGCTGGGAACAATTTTGGTTCAGCTTCCGCCATATGCGCGGAAGGATGCAGCAGCGCTGGCAACTTTTCTCTCTCAATACGCATCCCGGGCGCGGCTTGCTTTTGAATTCAGGCACGAGTCCTGGTTTGATGCGGAAGTTTACGCTATGCTAAAGGAGCACGAAAGCGCATTGGCCGTTGTGGAAGCGGAGGAGCAGGAAGCCGTCCGCGAGATCACCGGAAAGTTTGTCTACATGCGTCTGCGAAAAGGGGACTACACACCAAAGGAGCTCCGACAGTGGGCAAAATGGATCAAACAGCAGACCATTGACGTATATTGTTATCTGAAGCACGATGACAAAGCACCTGCTCTAGCCCAGCAACTGATGGACTTACTATGAGAGGATTTACCACAAAGACACGAAGGCACAAAGAAAAATTTCAATGCCTTCGTGGTTAATATATACTCAAGGAGGTTACGATGTTGTTTGAAATACTTGCGTGGCTCGTAGTTGGTTTGATTGTCGGGCTAATTGCAAGATTCCTCATGCCCGGTCCCGATCCGATGGGCCTTTTTGCAACGTCACTGGTTGGCATTGCCGGCGCTATTGTTGGAGGATTTGTAAGCCGGCTGATTTTTCACAGCACAACGACCATCGGCTTTGTCCGCCCGGGTTGGATTGTGTCCATCCTCGGGGCTATCCTGGTTTTGTTTATCGTCCGCAAAACGCGAAGGTAGTAGGGTTTCTCGCAAAGGCGCAAAGCACGCAAAGTAATCTTTTGCCAACG
>CAZDDB010000297.1:0-4724 GCA_964504105.1 uncultured Acidobacteriota bacterium | reverse complement strand
GAAATTCCCAGAGGTGGGCGCTTACGCGTTGCATTTCCCATTGCGATCCAGGCGCGGCATCCCGTGGATATCCAACTCGTGGAAGAAGCGGAGATTTTTCCAAACGTTTTCGAAACTTTGATTTCCACCGATGCGCGCGGAAATCTGGTTCCATGCCTTGCGGAAAAATGGACCGTCCTGGAACAAGGCAAGTCCTTCGTTTTTGAGCTGCGCAGTGGAATTACAACGCACGATGGGCGCAAGCTGACAGCTCAAGAAGTAAAGAATTGCTTTGAGGATTCCATTCGCCGCTCAGCCGATTCTTTGCCCGCTGCCTTTGCGATTATTGCAGGCGTGACGGATTTCGTCCAGGGCAATACGAATAGTGTAGAAGGCATTGCAGCCGAAAGTGAAAGTCGCCTGCAAATTCATCTGAGTGAAGCATTGCCGATTTATCCGGCATTGTTAACGGATCCGCGAAGCGCAGTTGCCGGCGGGGAGCCGCTTGCCGGGTCGGGCCCATTCAAGTTGCAATCGCTCGAAACCGACCGAATCGTCCTGGAAAGGAATGAAAATTATGGTTCCGGTGAACCGGCGCTTTTGGACGCAATCGAGTTTCGCACAGGCCTCACTGCTGCTGAAATCGCCGCCGGTTTTCGTTCCGGAAATTTTGATGTCGTTTCGGAACTCCTTCCGGAAGACCTCGAAGAAATCTTGCGGGAACGAACCCTGCGGGCTTCATTTGTAGAGATTCCCAAGAAAAATATTTGTTTTGTTCTGTTCAACAAACAGAGTCCGAACATTCAAAACGTCGCAATCCGCCAGGCGCTTTGTGGAGCCATCCGAACGCAGGATGTGGTGCGCGGAACGCTCGGCCGGTTCGCGCAACCTGCAGAAGGCTTGCTTCCACCCGGAATCTTCGCTCATGATCCCGGCAGAAGGCGATATCCGATTCCTTTCGAAAAAGCGCGTGACCTTTTGCAATCTGTAGACTTTGGGGTGGGGGCGGCCGTCTCTGGCCGCCAATCGCCGGAACAAGCCGGAGAAACGGTGGGCAGAGACGCCCGCCCTCCCAAGATCATGTTAAAAGCCTCTGTCCATCCGGTTCTTCAGGACCGTCATATCTCTTTAACAAAAGCGGTTTTCAAAGTTTGGTCCGATCTCGGTGTTGAGGTTTCTATCGTAACTCCCAATATGGCTTCGTTCATCGAAAGCCGCGACAGAAATGAAGACATCGACCTGATGATCGGTAAGTGGACCGCTGATTATGACGATCCGGATACATTTACTTACGGTCTTTTCCATTCGCGCATGGGCGTCTATCACAGCTACTACTGCTCTCCTGAGATGGATGGGCTGATCGAAGAAGCTCGATTGGAAAGCCGGCCGGTCGCCCGGGAAAAGCTATACCACAAGATTGAAAATTTGCTGATGGATTCCGCTTATTTCTTGCCGCTCTTTCATGATATCGATTACCGCATTGCCAGTCCCAATGTGCGCGGCTTAACGCTGAAAAGCAGCGCTCCGTTCGTAAATTATCCGCATCTGGGAAAATCTGAAACTACGACTTCTCCATCGCGCCGGACGGGAGGCGGAATCCTGCACATTCCAATAGTTGGAAGAGTCGAAAGTCTGGATCCTTCACTGACTGCTTTCGTTGCTCAACGGGAAGTCATGACACCGATCTTTGAGACGTTGACTCGCGAGGGAGAAGGCTCACGAATTGTTCCCTGGCTTGCCGCCGACTTCCATGTTGAAGAAGGTGGAAAGAAGTTTCGCTTCCGTTTGCGAGACGACGTTCGTTTTCATGATGGCCGGCGTTTGACTGCAAGAGATGTGCGTTACTCTTTTGAGAGGCTATTGCGCAATCCGGAATCCCAGGCCCGCGGACTTCTTTCACCGATCAAAGGCGCAAAAGAATTATTAAATTCTACTACTGCGGAGCTCAGCGGCGTCCAGATTCAATCGCCATTGGATTTTACGATCGAATTGGATCAACCGATTTCCTTTTTTCCAGCTCTTCTGACTTACACTGCAGCCGGGATCGTGCCGGAAGGCGCCGATCATTTCACGGGAAGCTGGCGGAATGGTTGTCTGGGAACCGGTCCGTTCCGTGTGGTTCGGTTCGATCCGGGGAATCAAATTGAGCTCGAGCCGAATCCGTTTTACTGGCGGGAAGGATATCCCAAAGCCGATGGTGTAACTTTTCATCTGGGAATCGGCCCTGAAGAAACTGTTGCAGGATTTCGCTCGGGACGTTTGTCAATCACCACATGGATTCTTCCTTCCGATATAGAAGCTTTGCGACACGAAAAAGAATTTACCTTCCGGTACGTTCCGCAAATGTCCAGCAACATCCTGGTTTTTAATATTCATCATGGTGTTTTTACTGATGAAGAATTACGGCGAAAGGTTACACAGGCCATAGATGTAGAAGGAATCATCAACAGACAAATGGGGCGGATTGCAATTCCCTCTTCCGGATTGATTCCACCCGGTCTGCTGGGCTATGAGCCGCACCGAAGTTCGACGCCGGCACGTACCAAACAAAAGTTGGTCGATCGCATTCCGATTGAAGTAATGAGATCCGTCGCTTATGAATCTTCATTTCGTGGAGTTGGCGAGGAGATCATTTCGGTTCTTGGGGAACTGGGCTTTGACGTCACCGTGACCTCTTATACAGACGCTTCGTGGAAATTGGCGGATATGCTTTTGCAAGGCTGGATCGCGGATTATCCGGATGCCGATACGTTCGCTTACGGGTTGCTTCATTCGAAAGAAGGCTTTATCGGCGCGTTGTGTGGCACTCCAGAAATCGATCGGTTAGCCGAACGCGGACGTATTGAAACAAATCCGGATACCCGACACGAAATTTACCGCGAAGTGGAAGAAATCATCAAGCGACGAGCGATACTGATCCCTCTGTTTTATGAAGTCACTTACCGCTTTGCGCGTCCCGAAGTGGAGGCATTCGAATTATCGTTCTCCATGCTCAATCCCGTCCCCTACGAAAACCTCTGGATCCGCCGCTGATTGTTGCGATGCCCGCGCTGCATCAAGCGGAGTGTATTCTGCATAGTTGGCAGATATTCATTTTGTGTTTTACTCGGTGCGACTTGAAGACGTGTCAGACGCTACCTCCCGCACGCAGCGACAATCAGTGGATACTGCTTCGGAAGACAGTCCTCGCCTCAGCTTCAGAATCAGCATCACCGCAAACGCTTCAGCGTCTCAGCCCGAAATCGATGATCCGGTGACGAAGAGTTTCTCCAGAGACTGACTCGATAGCTGGAAAGCACCGTGACCCAGATCGTAACTCTGGATAACGACAGAGACCAATCCGCCGTCCTGGAGTTCCAGCAACAACTCCGCTCCTTCTTCGATGTCCGGTTCGTAACCCATCATTTCGAAAGTGCCGGAACTGAAGTAGGAGGCGTCGGCCTCCTCAAATGGTTCCTGGTCTTTCCAAACGTGCAATGCGTACTCGACTTGCGCTACCGGGTCTTCGTCCTTCAACAGCATTCCGGATCCGCTCCAATTTGCGATGGTTTTCGGTGTTCTTTGTGTTCTTACCCCCATGCTGTGAATTGTATCACAATGGAAAGCCTTATGCTAGGGGAATCATATGACAGATATAGCACTCCTTTCTTAGTAAGGCGCTTTAGGGTTTAATGTTCTCCTGCGCCGGCACCTCTATAGGCCCGCTTTCCTGTTGCCATCTCAAACAACACTGTACGAACGCAAAAAAGTCGGTACGCGAGCCAGCGTCCCGTTCTCTGTGATCAATCCCGTCTCCTACGAAAACTCTCTGGATCCGCCCCTGAGTACAATAGTTTGAGTGTAACAAGATAAACACCGCAAATCTAGAGTGGGTTTCGGATATCCCTTTTGTCATTCAGAGGGTGTCGCCAAACCAACCCCGGGAACCGCGCAAAATCACGATCGGTTGTGATCCATTTGCAGCTCCGTTCCAAGGCCAGAGACGCCAGATAGGCATCCTGGATCAGATTTCCACGGCAGTCAGCTTTTCGACATAACTCCAGAAACAACTCCCAGTGGCGTTCTCCGGCTCGCAGAGCGACCGCCACAGGTGAAGAAAGTGCCTCCAGTATGAAGCTTTCAATGAAAGCCAGGGGGGTTGGAGTCTTATAGATCTTGGGAGAAGTCCCAATCCGAAGGACTCCCGCCAGAACGGGTTCGAAGAACACAATGCTCTCCTCTCCCGTTAATGCTTCTTCAAGCCACCTGCGGTAATCCGAATGTCTTTCTGATTCAGCGCGCAGAGCGTAAAGAAGCACATTGATGTCGGGGGCAATCATTCTGCTTCGTCCATGTGGTCGTAGACATCGGCCATGTGATCCAGAGTCACTCCCGGCCGCAAGCCGTCTCCGCGAAAAGTGGGAAGCTTGATCCGTTTTTTCTTTTTTCGTTTCGCAGGGCGTGACAGCCTTTCACGAAGAGCTTCCCGGATCAATTCCGTCAGAGTTGTCTCATTTCTTGCGGCGTATGCCTTGGCTTCCTTATGAAGATCATCGTCCAACACAATCATAGTTCTCATATATATAAAGCATAGTCTGATTACATAGATATGCAACGGTGCGCTGTTTCAGACGACCAAAGGGTGTACCACACAAAAGCCGGTTATTACGATGCGCACAGTCCTTGGTTCCAGCAGTCTTCTCAGCACTGATTCCCTTTCCGGATATCAAAGTGATTACGCTGGACATGGTCAGTCCGGAAACTGC
>CAZDDB010000296.1:0-4800 GCA_964504105.1 uncultured Acidobacteriota bacterium | reverse complement strand
TGAAGCGGTCCACAAAATCCGCATCACCCGCAAGCCTTCCGTGAATGACTTTGATGGCGCGATCTTCATCGAGATAGACGTGACGGGCGCGATATACAGCGCCCATTCCGCCTTTGCCAATAACTTCGAGAATCTGATATTCGCGAATTCGCGTCCCAACTAACGGATCGACTGAAGGCTTCGCCATAATCCTCTTAAGCTTAACTCATTATAGAACGAGCATCGGTGCCGCTCAAGGCTATGGCGCACGTCGAGCGGGTAGTGGTTTGCGTAAATCAAACAGATAATGATTGATCGTTATCCGCAAAGCAGATAGGATGAGAAGCAGCAAGTATGCGCTATCTGATCACAGGCGGAGCGGGATTCATCGGATCACATCTGGCGGAACGACTGTTGCAGCAAGGACACTCCGTCAGTGTAATTGATGATCTTTCGACAGGATCGATTCGGAACATTTCAGGGTTCCGGAATCACGAACGGTTCCGCTGCGTGATCGATACGATCATGAACAGGGTCGCTCTTGCCGGGCTGGTCGACGAAGTAGATGTTATCTTCCATCTTGCCGCGGCGGTTGGGGTGCGTCTGATCATTGACAGCCCGGTCCGCACAATCGAAACCAACATCAAAGGCACGGAGCTCGTTCTGGAATGCGCTAACAAAGGAAAAAAGAAAGTGATTCTGGCCAGTACATCGGAAGTTTACGGAAAAGCGGAAAAGATCCCGTACTCGGAAGAGGATGATCTGGTTCTGGGCCCTACCTCCAAAAGCAGATGGAGTTATGCCTGCTCCAAAGCGATCGATGAGTTTCTCGGCTTAGCCTACTGGAAAGAAAAAGGGTTACCGGTCAGTGTCGTCCGTCTCTTCAACACAGTTGGACCGCGCCAGACAGGCCAGTATGGAATGGTAATCCCAACCTTCGTCAAGCAAGCGCTGTTGAGCCACCCGATCACGGTATTTGGAGATGGGGAACAATCCCGGTGTTTCTGTCACGTCCGAGATGTCGTATGGGCTTTGATTCGGCTGAGCGATCGCGCGGAGGCTGCGGGGCAGATTTATAACGTTGGAAGCGATGAAGAGATCACCATGAATCGACTCGCAATTCTGGTGAAACAGCTTACGGAGAGTGTCTCACCCATTCATCACATTGCCTATGCTGAGGCATACGAAGAGGGATTCGAGGATATGCGGAGACGGATCCCCGACACTTCCCGAATCCGGAAACTGCTGGACTACAGACCCGCTCATAGAATCGAAGATATTCTGAAAGACGTCATCGAGCATCAGCGGAACGAGCTGGTCTGATATTTGCGAATGGCAGCAATTCTTTCCCGCAACGGCGGGTGAGAGTAATGCAGAAACACGTAGAATGGGTGCGGAGTCAGATTCGACAGGTTCCGGATCGAAAGTTTTTGGAGCGATACAACCATGTGTTCAGGATCCTCGATCGTTTCCCGCGCGAAACGATCCGCTTCGAACTCATCCCGCCTCGATAGCACATGGATCATAATGCTCCAAAGAAATGAGACAGGCTCATAAACCAGTCCGAAGAAAACAAGCCCCGTATACACAGAGACCTGCTTCAGGAAAAAGGCTTCCGCAAGTTCCCGGCTGTGAATAAACAGGGAAAGAAGGAAAAAGAGAAGGCCCATATGGAAAAAGCCGAGCAACATCATCCGGACCACGTGTCTCTTCTTGTAGTGACCGATTTCATGCGCCAGCACGGCTACAAGCTCAGGCACAGTGTGTTGCTCGACAAGCGTATCAAATAACGCAATCCGTTTATACTTTCCGAACCCTGTAAAGAATGCATTCGCCTTCGTGGACCTCTTTGAACCATCCATAATTAGAATGTCCCGAAACGAAAACCCGATCCTTCCGGCATAGCCCCCGATCGCATCCTTTAGTTCACCGTCCGGGAGAGGTGTGTATTTGTTGAATAAGGGAAACAACCAGATTGGCGCGATAAACTGAATCAGTACCATCACGGCACAGCAAACAAGCCAGCAGTACAGCCAGGCGTACTGTCCGAAAGCTCCGAAAAACCACAACACTACGGCTAACAGGGGACCGCCCAGGATAACGATTAGAAGGAACCCCTTCAAACGGTCCACCACAAAAAGCGGGACTGTGGTCCTGTTGAAACCAAACCTTTCTTCGATCACAAACGTCGAGTAAATCGAAAACGGCAAACTCAGAATGCTTGAGGCAAATCCAAGAGCTCCAACATACAGCATGCCGGTGGGAATGGGCCTCCAGTGCAGGCTTCGAACGAGATCGTCCAGATGATGGAATCCGCCGGCAAACCAGAACAGCAACAGTAAGATCAGACCGGCGGTGGATTCAACCAGACGAAACGAGGTCCTGGTCCTGGTGTATTCCTGGGATCTTCGGTATTTTTCATCGTCGTAAAGACCTTTGAATTCCGGGGGCAGATTCGTGTTCATCGATCTTAAGTTGAGCCGCTCCGAAATCAGCTCGACCAGATACGTTCCGATCAATGCAGATGCAATGACGACGCGATACAAGTTCATGCGTTGTTATTGTACAGTAATGTTGCGTTGGCGCCCGAATGAAAAAGAGACGGTACCTTGTTCTTGCAGCCGTGGTCGCTCTGGCAGCCGGCTCGTACGGTTTTTGGAAGCACAGGACGGCAAGCATGGAGGCACGCTCTCCGGCTGGATCGCCTTCGGATGACCAGATCGAAGCGCTTCAAGCCCTCCCGTACGCACAATGGAGCGAACAGAAAGCAGATCCGGCACACAGCGGAGTAACACGGTACGATCGTGATGCCGCATCTCCAGGATACAACCTCTACACAAATGACGAGGATGAAATCTACCTGCTGGACATGTCCGGAAAACGGAGACATACCTGGAAGGTGGCGGATGGAAACAACTGCGAGTACGCAGTCCTGTTGGAAGACGGGCATCTGCTGACTGTTTGCGAAAGCCACGCAATTGTGAAGCTGGACTGGCACTCGAATCCCGTTTGGAAAAGGAAACTGCGGGTCCATCACGACATCGAGATCATGGCAGACGGCTCGATTCTGACCATCGTGCGGGACAAACCCATCAACTACAGGTCGCGCAGAGTAATTTTTGATTCGATCATGCACGTTTCCGAATCGGGACAACCGCTCGACGCGTGGTCCACATTTCAGAATGTGGAAAAGCTCAGACCCTTCCACCAGAGATCTCCTCTCGACACGCTCCCGGCTAAAACGCCGGTGGTGAATGCCTTGTACGACTATTATCATCTGAATACCGCAAAACTGCTGCCGGATACCGCGCTTGGACGGCGGGACCGCCGCTTCCAGGCCGGCAACCTGCTGATCTGTTCGAGAAACACAAACATGGTTGCAATCCTGGACAAGGCAACACGGGAACCGGTATGGTCTTTTGGCTCTACGATATTAGAGAAGCCACACTTTCCCGTCATGTTGGAAACAGGAAACATCTTGATCTTTGACAACGGATTTGTGCGCAAGTCGTCCCGGGTCCTGGAGATCGATCCGTTCACAGGAAAGACAGTATGGGAATACACAGGATCTCCGCCATCTTCTTTCTTCTCTCCGTGGCAGGGATCCGCTCAACGGCTGCCAAATGGGAATACACTGATCTGTGAATCCAACAACGGTCACGTTTTTGAAATCAGTCCGAATGGAACGATTGTCTGGGAATTCTGGAATCCTGTCATGGGAAAAACAAAACGAAAGACAATCTACCGCTTCTTACGTCTCCCAACAGAGATGGTGGAAACTTTGCTGAAAACAGAATGACTGCCCGAAAAGTATTCCGGAGGATCTCCAGGGTCTTCGTTGCAATCCTGCTGCCGGCGCGCTTCTTGTTCGCGCAGGCAGATTCGAAGTCGGAACGGCTCCCCGTTGCCGATCCGGTGACCGTAACTGTTTCCGCTCGGGCACAACCTCTTTCGGCGACACCGGCATCGGTAACCGTGATCACAAGAGAACAGATTGAACTGAGCGAGGCTGCAAATATCGTGGAATTATTCCGTGAAATTCCCTTCGTTCACATGTCGCAAAACGGCGCCACGGGAAGTCTCTCGACTGCAACGATTCGGGGAGGCGATCCTAATTTCACTCTGGTTATGCTGGATGGAATTCCGCTCAACGATCCGACAAATATTCTGGGCGGCTCCTTTGATCTTTCATCGCTCAGTCTCGACAACGTGGAGCGGATCGAGATTGTCCGCGGTCCCCTTTCTTCGCTCTACGGATCCGAAGCAATGAGCGGAGTGATCAATATTCTTTCCAGAAGGGGCGCTGCAGAACCGAAGTTCGATCTGAACGCAGATTATGGGAGTTTTAATTCGCGGCAGGCGCGAATGGGAGCAAGCGGCAAAGCAGGAATTCTGCGGTTCAGCGGAGGAGCGTCGTATGAGGAGATTGGCGAACAAGTGGAGCAGGATTCGTTTTCGCTGGGAAGCGCCGCTTTCACCGCCGACGCGCAAATTGCGTCACAAAGTTCCGTTTCTTTCACGGCCAGATATTACACAAAAGAGGCAAGCGGTTTTCCTGAAAACGGCGGTGGCCCGGTGTTTTCCATTCTTCGTGACCCGAAACAAATCGATGGAAACCAGCTTGTTCTTGGAATCAACTATCTGCAGGAGCTCAGAGACTGGTGGCAATGCAGAATCGACTTCGATACCACGGACCATGAGGAAGATTCCGGCAGCCCGGCGGTTTTTGATTCACTTCCTCCAACATCCAATTCCCTTCCTTCGATGATCAGCCACACAACATTTGATCGCATGCGTGTGCGTTTTGGCAGTCAATGGGAA
>CAZDDB010000295.1:0-4809 GCA_964504105.1 uncultured Acidobacteriota bacterium | reverse complement strand
TTTCTCCACCGTACGGAAAAGCGGCCTCTCCAAAACCACATTTATTCTTGGATTTCTTGCCGGCATGTTTCTCACCTCGGAAAGTCTAAGTGTAACACTTGTGATGCACCATATCAAGATCGAAAAGGGAACGGTTGATTTTCATTGCTCCTGTCGCGTTCCACTATCCGTTTTTCTGATCCTCTCTCATATGCAAGCCAATCTGTCTTATGATAAGCATTTGCTTTTTGATCAACGCGCTGAGCGCCTGAAAATGCGCACGTACCGAGCAACCATGGAGCGCGAAATCGGGGAATGACAGCGGGGATAGCGAAAATACCGCTACTTCGACTGCGGCGGCGTGATTCTAGCCATCTACGATCCGAAAGCAGACGGTGACAACACTTCGCCCCGGCGGAATTTCGATCACGTCTACTTCGCAACAGGGGATTTAGATGGTATCTATAAACGGGCCGAGCGCTTGGGCGGGCTGGCGGACGAATTGGGCGATGGTGAATTGCCAATGGGGCAGATAGCAAAGCGGTCCTGGGGTGAGCGCTCCTTTTACATGAAAGACCCCTTCGGCAATCCTCTGTGTTTTGTGGATGAGAAGACGCTCTTTGTCGGTCCCGCTAGCCGGTAGATGCAGTCTAGATTCTCCGTTCTGCCATCGAATGAGAAAAAGCGATTGCAGAAACAACTTCAGGAAGCTGTTGCAGAGTCGTAAACTCGGGCTAAGATTCGTACAGGGACGCCGTTCAACGCGGCGGTTCCGCTGATTGGATCTACCAGTTGGTCATCGGTAAGATTGTTGGCACTTACGCCGGCGTGCTGCTCTGCAACGGACAGCCGGGTTCCCGCCAGGTTGTGTCCCCATCCATGCGGCAGACTGACCACGCCCGGCATCATCTCTTCGGAAAGTGAAGCGGCCGCATCCACGTGCCCGGTCCGCGAACACACGCGCACCAACTGTCCCTCGCATATTTGCAGGCGCACCGCGTCCTGCGGATGAATCAACAATGTGCATCGATCTTTTCCCCGTGTCAGGCGCTGCGTGTTGTGCATCCAGGAATTGTTGCTGTGAAGATGACGTCTTCCGATGAGAAGCAAATCAAAACCGTTTGAAGAGATCCTGCAGGAATCTTCCAGATGTTGTTTGATTCGGGGAATATCTGATACCAGAACATCCGGCGCCAGGTTGATGCGTTTGGACTCGTGACCAAGAAGATGAGGCAGGCGCGGCTGGAGTGGTCCAAGATCGATTCCATGCGGGTGTTTCGCAAGTTTACGCATACTGAGCCCGTTTCCAAAGGGCTTGTATCCTTTGCCGTACGGCCCGGTCCGCAAGCCATGGGCAACAATGCCTTTGGGGCCCCCGATCCTTCTGAGGAACCAATTTGTGGCCTTCGCTTTCATGGTGCCCAGCAAATCTCTGGACCGAAGCCGGGTCTGTAATTCAAGGAGAATCTCCCAATCGTGCTTTGCGTCGGGTGAGGGAGCAAACAATGCCGGAGAATACTTTGCCGTATTGCGAATCGCGAGCAGATGAAAGACGATATCGTAGTTATCATGTTCCAGCGCTGTCGTTGGCGGCAGAATGATGTTCGCATGCCGTGTTGTTTCGTTCAGGTAGAAATCAATCGAAACCATGAATTCCAATGCCGGTAATACGCGATCCAGCTGTTTGCCGTTTGGTGTGGAGAGTACAGGGTTTCCTGATGCAGTAATCAAAGCCTTGATCTGATCGGATCCTCCGGTCTGGATCTCTTCCGCCAGAACAGCAACAGGCAGCTCGCCGGCGAACTCCGGCAGATTTCGAACTCTGCTCTTCCATTTTCCACGATGTCCTTTCAAACCAAGTTTTGTTCCGAGATTGACAATATCGAAGGCCGGGGTCGTAAACATGGCGCCCCCTTCACGGTCCAGATTTCCCGTGACGATATTGACCACATTGACAAGCCACAGGCCTGCCGCGCCGAACTGCTGTGTGCACACACCCAGGCGTCCATAGCAAACTGCTTTCGCAGCGGTTGCGAATTCACGCGCGATATTTCGAATGCGATCGGCTGCTATGCCGGTTGCTGGAGCGACTCTCTCTGGTGGAAAATCGATTGCCAATTGTTTTACCGTATCCAGACCATCCGTGAAATCGGCAAGATGGCCGGGTTTGTCCAGCCGTTCCGCAAAAATCGTGTGCAGCAATCCCAGCAAAAACAGAACGTCAGTGCCCGGACGTATGAATTCATGGCGGTCCGCAATCGCGGCCGTTTCGGTTCGTCGCGGATCGATCACGATCACTTTTCCGCCGCGCTGACGAATCTCACAGAGCCGGTTCGCAACGTCCGGCGCCGACATCAAGCTTCCATTGGACACTACCGGATTGGCTCCGAGGATCAGAAAGTAGTCCGTGCGATCTATGTCAGGAACAGGGAGCAACAACTGATGTCCAAACATAAAGAGTGCAGCGAAATGATGGGGCAGTTGATCCACAGACGTAGCGGAAAAACGGTTCCTTGTGCGCAAGGCCCGGCTGAGCTCAGCGCCAAAGAGGAGGGATCCGCAGTTATGGACGGTCGGATTTCCCTGGTAAAACGCGACAGCATTTCTGCCGTATTTTTGTTGAATGCTCTTGATTCTTCCGGCTGTTTCATCAAGAGCCTCCTTCCATCCAATTTGTTCCCAACCGGAAGAAGTGCGTCGCAACGGATATCGCAGCCGGTCCGGATCGCTGTAAAGATCCTGCAATGCTACCGCTTTCGGACAGATGTGACCGCGGCTGAACGGGTCGTTCTTATCTCCGGCAATGGAAACGATCGCACTGTTTTCAACCTTGATCTCAATTCCGCACATCGCCTCACAGAGGTTGCAAGTGCGGTAATGAATTCCGGTTGTCATTACCAGACCACACAGCGCTTTGCTGCCGGCCGGACCATCAGAGAATCATCTTTGCATGCGAATGCTTTTTGAAACTCCGGCAGATTTGATAGCGGACCGTTCACCCGGTATTTGCCTGTGGGATGCGGGTCGGTCTGCATCATTACACGCTGCTGCTCAATACGGATTGCATCTCCGCGGAATTGCCCCCATGCGATAAAGAACTGCTGATCCGGGGTAAAGCCGTCGATATTCTCCGGAGTGGGCTTGCCTTCCAGAGATTTTTTCCATGCCAGATACGCGATCTTCGCTCCGCCCAGATCGCCGATGCTTTCACCCAGGACAAGTTTACCGTTATGATGTACGCCTTCTTCGATGAAATAGTTTTCAAATTGATCCGCAACACATGCCCCGCGGTCTTGAAACTGTTTCAAGTCTGATTCGGTCCACCAATTCTGGAGTTTGCCCTGCGCATCATATTTGGCGCCCTGGTCGTCAAACCCGTGACTGATTTCATGTCCGATCACGACTCCGATAGCGCCGTAATTTATGGCATCCGTAACGCTCATACTGAAAGCGGGTGGTTGAAGAATGCCTGCGGGAAACACGATCTCATTCAGCAACGGATTGTAGTACGCATTGGAAGTGGGAGGCGTCATGCCCCAGCGTCCGCGATCTACGGGTTTGCCGATCGTGGAACGGTCATCTTCCACTGCGAACTTGAGGCCTGCGACCGTATTCTCCCAGAAGGAATCTTTGCCGATCTTTACTTTGCTGTAGTCTTTCCAGCGATCGGGATATCCGATTTTGGGATTGAAGGTGGACAATTTTTCGAGCGCTTTTTTCTTGGTATCAGAACCCATCCATGTCAGGCTTTCAATGTCGTCTTTCATTGCAAGCAAAATGTTGCGAACCAGTTCCTGCATTCTTGCTTTCGCTTCCGGCGGAAAGTATTTCTCGGTATATTTCTTGCCCAACGCTTCTCCCAGAAGAGAATCTTCGGACTCGACACAACGCTTCCAGCGCGGTTTCATTTCCGTGGCGCCGTTCAGGTATTTGCTGTTGAAATTCCAATCTTCTACCACGAACGGTTCGGAAAGAGCGCTGGCAGCGGCATTGAGAAGATGCCACTTGAGATAGGTCTTCCAATCAGCAAGAGCTGTTTCCTTCATCTGACGGTCCACTTCCTTCATAAATGCCGGCTGCTGCACATTGATCTCGACCTTTTCGGAAAGTCCCGCCTTTCCGAGATATCCTTTCCAGTCGATTGTTGGAGAAAGCTTCTGTAGATCGGCAAACGCAGTTTTGTGATCTGTGGCATCAGGATTTCGCAGGCTGACGTTATCCAGCGATGCCCCGGCAAGTTTTGTCTCCATGCGGAATATTGTGTCTGCTGCAGTTTTTGCCGCTGCTGCATCGTAGTCCGCGAGCTTGAACATTTCTGCGACATGTTCCAGATATTTTTCACGCGCTTCCTTGAATCGAGGTTCAGGGAGCAAGTAATAATCCCGGTCCGGCAAACCGAGCCCGCTTGCAAAAATGTCTGCGATGACCTGCGTTGGATTGTGATTATCCGGTGAACCGGTCAGGCCGAATGGAATGGGAACCGCGACGTCGTGCAGAGCCTCGATCATGTGCTGCACACCTGCGGTGTCCTCGATTGCATCCACCTGTTCCAACCAAGGCTTGAGCGGCTTGATCCCCAATTCGTTGACGCTCGCTTCATCCATACAAGCGGCGTAATAATCGCTAATCAGCTGCTCCGTGCTGCCTTTTGCGGCAGGAGAACCGGCAACGCCTTCCAGAATTTCTTTTAACTGGCCCTTGGTGGATTCCCCTGCAGACCAGCGGCGGCTCCAGCGCGTCATAGAAGGAGGAATCGGATTATTGGCGCGCCAGTTTCCGTTTGCGTATTCATAAAAATCGGTGCAAGGATCCACGTTACGATTCATATCG
>CAZDDB010000294.1:0-4817 GCA_964504105.1 uncultured Acidobacteriota bacterium | reverse complement strand
CGGGCGGATACGGAAACGGCTTCTTGCGAACCATCGCAAGATCCAGCAATTCACTCGGACGCTCCAGAGCCAGGTGAGCCAAAATCTTGCCGCCGATTCGTGTGCTGCCGATTCCATGTCCCGTGTATCCCAGACCATACAGAATACGACCTTGATTGAGCGAGCCAAAAAACGGCGTCAGTCTGGTTGTGGAGGCGATCGGACCACCCCAGGCATATTCAAACTTCAGACTGCTCAGTTGCGGAAAGTGGCGGCGGAAACTTTCACGAAGAGCGGCATAGTGAGGCTCGGAATGATCACAAGATGCATCCACGCGGTTGGGGGAATAGTACATCGCTTCGCTGGTTCCCCAGAGAATCCGGTCGTCCGCAGTGAGTCTGTAGTAATTGAAGAACGTGCGTCCATCGGTAACGCCCTGCCGGTTCCGCCAACCGATTAAAGAAAGTTGCTCTATCGTGAGCGGCTCACTCACAAGGATGTAGTCATACAGTGGAATGAAGCGTCGCAACAATTGTGGAAACAAATGGTGTGTAAACGCATCGGTGGCCAGAATGACGCGATCGGCCCAAACAGCTCCGGCATCCGTCAGGATTTTCGCGCCTTCGACCTTGCGAACGGTTGTCCGTTCGAAAATTCGAATCCCGAGTTTCAGCGCCGTACGTTTGAGTCCATCCACGAGTTTCACCGGGTTCAAAATGCCGCCGCCCGGCGCGGAGGTTCCACCTAAATACAACGGACTGTCGAGCTCATTTCGCATTCCTGCGGCGCTCTGAAAACGAGTGTTTGAAATGCCCAGCTGTTCGGCAATTTCAATGCTGTGCTTGGCCTCTTCCACCTGCGATGGAGTCAGCGCAGCAGACAACCGGCCGGTTCGCTCAAAATCACAGTCAATTCCGCTGACTGCCAGGTACGCCGCCATCTCTTCCACGTTTTGTTGTCCAAGAACAGCGAGTCTCCGCGCCTCCTCCCATCCAAAATGAGCCACCGCCAGAGCATGCGAATGATCAATCGTCTCTCCCAGCATCCCCGCATTCCGTCCGCTCCCACCGTAACCGGCGATCCCCTGCTCAAGCACAACCACATCCGTTTCGGGCGACAACTCCTTGAGAAACAAGGCGGTCCAGAGCCCCGTAAACCCGGCGCCGGCAATCGCGATATCGCAGCGCAGACTTTGCTCGAGCGCAGGACACGGCTCCTGCGCGTGCGTGGCAAGCCAAAAACAGGATTCTTCGATCGAAGACGATTGAAGATTTTTCTTGGGATTTTCAAGCATTCATGCAATGATAATGCATCCGTGCTTCTACGCGAACACGTAAATCCATTGCACGTACGTCTAAATTAAGAGGACTATCTTGTACCCGATCCTGATTTTCTTGTTGTGTCACTGGTTTCTTTCCCTGTTTTGTCAGACGTTCTTTTTGCACCGCTACTCAGCACACAAGATGTTCTACATGCCCAAATTCTGGGAACGCTTCTTTCATGTGATGACTTTCGTTACGCAAGGTTCGTCCTATTTGAATCCCCGGGCTTATGCGATCCTTCACCGCATGCACCACGCTTACAGTGATACGGAAAAGGATCCCCATTCACCGTACTTCTTCCCAAATCTGTTTGCGATGATGTGGCAAACCAAATCGATGTACGCGGACTTTGTAACTAAATCGGTTGTCCCTGCGCCGGAATTCTCTGGAAACTATCCTGAGTGGAAGCGCTTTGACAAATTCTTCGATCTCTGGCTGCTTCGCATCCTGTGGGGCGTCCTGTATACCTGTTTTTATTTTCAGTTCATGCCCAACTTCTGGTTTCTTTTGCTGTTGCCGGTACACTACCTGATGGGACCGATTCACGGGGCGATCGTCAATTGGTGCGGCCACAAATACGGCTATCGCAACTTCGACAACAGAGACAAATCCAAAAATACGCTGGTTGTGGATTTTCTGATGATGGGGGAACTGTATCAGAACAATCACCACAAGTTTCCGAACCGCATCAATTTTGCCTTCCGTTGGTTTGAGCTGGATCCGACCTATCCGCTGACTCGCATCCTGAAATTGTTCCGGATCATCCACCCCCGCCCCGAATTGGCGTAGAGGCGGAGTCCATTAATTGTTGGACACGCTTCTGGCAAAAAATCTGGTTCCCGATTTCGACTACACGCGCCCCAACAATCTTCAGCTATGAGAGCATTCTTCCGGAGACGGATCGTGGAACCGTTGCTCGCCCTGCTAAAGCAAGGGCTTTCTCCGGAAAGACTTGCGCTAAGCGTTGGGTTCGGAATCATGATCGGCATTTTCCCCATGCTCGGATCCACGACCTTTCTCTGCATTTTGGTCGGTTTTGCGCTTGGCCTGAATCAACCTGCGCTTCAAATCGTAAATCACAGCATGTATCCATTGCAGCTGGCGGGCACAGAGGCCGGCCCCGGATCAAGTTGGTTTTCCTACGACAGGATTTCCAAGAATTTTCCTTGATCGGCTGGTTTTGGAAGCAATGCCCGGATGCCCGAGTCCAGTGTTGCCACTTTTCCTGATCGCTTCATCGCGAGTCCCAGCAGGTAGGCGTCTGTTACCTGACGATGGGCAATCAAGTGAGTCACCGGAATCGTGCTCCTCCCGGTGAACTCAAGATCGTCGGCCCAGAATTCATGATCTTTCGATGCGGTCGCCTTCATAAGCAGTGAAATGGCCTCCTGTGGCGAAACGGCTCCATCGATAAATTTTGGATTGGAGGAGATCCGCACAAAAGCAGTCTGAGTCATTGGACAACTCGCCCATCCTTTTTGCCCGATCCGTTGAAACCAGCGCTGAGCCGGCAAATGATGAACATGGGATGGCCAGGCCAGAGCAATCATCAGATTTACATCAAGCAAATACTTCATTCTTCTTCTTCAGCACGCTTGACGGCTTCCCATGTAATCGGCCGCGCATCTTCGGAAATATCAAATACCGGGAATGCGCTCTTCCCAGGCCGTGTTCGCACCTGGCCCCTCAAACCGTTCCGCATCAATCTGGAAACCACTTCACCGATCGGGACCTGTTCCTGGCTCGCAAGAGCTTTCGCCGCCTCCAGCAAGTCGTCGTCAATGGTGATTGTTGTCCTCATACTTACATCATGATGTTTCGATGTAATGATGTCAAGCGTCGCGAAAGGATCGTGGTTGAAAGATCCGGCTGCTAAGCGGATCCAGCTTGATCGCCTGGCTGATGGAAGCAGCCAAAACCGGTATGTCACAACGCGACGCAAATGAACAGAAAACCTGACTGCTTCCACGGTTATTCCAGGACGATGTCTTTTGTTTCACCTGGAGCTACCGTAACAAGCGTGGATGTTCCGTTCTTGATCGAATACGCCTCACCCCGAATTTTGTACGTGCCGGGAGGAAGACCACGGAAGAGGAAACGTCCTTTTTGAGCGAGCACGCGAAACTGATCGCGGTAAAGTTTGTTGATGAGCCCGCTGTCATCGATTCGCTGCGCTACGGCCATTGTATATTCGGGTTTTCCGGTTCCTGCAATCGTTGAAGCGCGTTCCAACTGGACTTCCATCACCGGAGTGGCGGTATCACCCAGACGCATCACTGCTTCATTCCCGATTGAAGATCCGTTCAGCGTGATCTGCATAACAGAATAACGCTTGTAGGGATCTTGCTGAGAAATACCGATCTGATAGTCAAGATTGGGGAGCAACCCGTAAAGCGCAGAGCTTTCCGGCGCATTGCGTTTCGATTCGACGGCAAATCCAAACGTGTAGTTCTGCACCCGGAACGAATGACCGAGCGAGATTTCAAGTTGGGGATTTGAAGGCGGAGGAGTTCCATCCATCATGTGGAAACGCACTTCCATTGTGCTTGTTGTTTCGAGATGGAATTCAGTCATAGCTTTCTTGCCGGGTTCGATATGAACCGGCTTTGCATACGTTTCAATGGAATCTGTGGATTCCTTGCTTCGATTGATCCAGTTTGCGTAAGGCGGAGGAACGCGGTGCGGATAAACCCAGTAATCTCCCGCGGGGAGTTCGCGCATCGCGCACTCGCCGTTTGCTTCCGTACGGCAGCCGAACTGATACCAGACGTTTCTTTCCTGTATCTTTAGAAAAGTCACCTCAGCCTTCACCACGGGCTCGCCTTCGGGGCCTATGATTTTGCCGCTCCACACAGGCTCGCGGTCTTTCCGGAGATAAATATCAATGACTGCGGTTTTCCCTTCTTCCAGCAGAACCTCTTCTGCTTCTTCCTGTTGAACCGTGCCGGGATAATACCATGTGTCCCCTACGACCTGATCTGCTGCCGGCGAGTACCGCCGTGCGCTGATTCGGTACGAGCCCGGAGGAAGACCAGCGGCCCAATAGGTACCTAGCGCATCCGTCACTTTGTGAAACGAACGGTTGGTTGTTTCGACCGGATCAAAAAAGACATAACATTTTGAAACGGGCGCGCCAGTTTCATCGTAGATGTGGCCGGACAGGCTTGCCGAAAAAGGAAGAACGACTTCTATATCTTCCCGGCTTCTGGAGGGACTGAGGATGATTTCCTGTCCGACAGGATTCTCGGGAGTCTGACCATACGTAGTTTGCTGATAACCGGGCTTGAAGAAATCCAGTCGATACCGGCCAGACTCCAGATCATGGAACAGAAACTGTCCTTGTTCATCCGTAAGCACCTCCAACAACGGGCAACCGCGGTCAACGAGTATCAGCGAAACAGTTGCACCGCTTACCGGGTCGCCGGTCGATGCTTCTCTCACAGTTCCGGATACAGAACCGTGTAACTTCAAGGAATCGGCCTGAGCGGACAGTTGCGGCAAGAACAGACAGATCAA
>CAZDDB010000293.1:3594-4833 GCA_964504105.1 uncultured Acidobacteriota bacterium | reverse complement strand
AAATGATTGGATTTTTGCTCTGGTGTATCCTTCTTGTAGTTTGCTGGCCTCTTGCTCTGCTGGCCCTCTTTCTTTATCCTCTAGTTTGGCTGCTTTTGCTGCCGTTTCGGATCGTTGGAATCGCGGTGAGCGGCGTTCTCGAATTGCTCAAGGCGATCATTACGCTGCCATCCAGATTGCTGAGCGGTCCGCGGCGCGCTTAGTACGTAATTCCGCGTCCTCGGCGCTCTCCGCGTTGAGAAAAGAGAGCCATAATACTACTGTTTTCTGGAGGTCCCATGAAGTCTGCGGAGTGTCCTCATAGATCTGAAATGAAAGACATCCAACCAGGAAGCGACCGTTGCGAAGGGTGTGGATCGCAGTCGAATCTGAGAATGTGCACGACCTGCGGTCATGTCGGCTGTTGCGAATCCCAAAAGGGTCACAACACACAACATGCCAGAGCTGCCGGACATCCCATCATCCGTTCGTTACCGTTGTCCGATCACTCATTTACGTGGTGTTATGAGTGCAGCGATTATCTGAAGTGAAGCATTCAACGCGCGTTGCTATCCACTTTGCGGCACATGCCGCTGGACGATATGACCGATGTTTATCGGAGAGTTGGGAAATCTGCCAGACCGATCCTGATTGTCTGGGGAAAGGAGGATCGCACTACGCCTTTTGCCGCCTCAGAGCAAGCGATCAAGTCGATGCCGCAAGCCACACTTCGGGCGATCGAGAAAGCCGGTCATCTGGCGGCGTTCGAAAGAGCCGAAGTGGTAAGTCCCCTTCTGATTGAGTTTTTGAAAGAATAATGCCAATCTCTCGCAAGAACGGTCGAAGCACCGAGCGAACTTGAACGGAAGATTTGAAACCGCCAAGGACGCCACAGGAACGCCAAGGCAGCCGCCCGGCCCTTTGGGCCTTCTGAAATAGAATTTTGCAAAAAACAAAGTGGCAGGAGAACCACCTTCCATTAAGTCACTAAAAACTTCACTTTGTTTTTTGCAAAATTCTATTTCAGAAGGGACGCCTGCGGCGTCCGGCGGCTGCCAAGCTTCGTGACTATTCAGCCCGGTTTGTGCTTTTCGCTGCTGTTGCCCCTTGGCGATCTTGGCGATCTTGGCGGTTTCACCCTTCGTGGCTTTGCGTCTTTGCGAGAGAGTAGCGGTCGGGACGCCCGCGCTACACGAGCTGGCAGCGGCCATCGCGCATCTCTACTTTGCCGTACGCGATTTCCGGATCGTGCACAAAGAA
>CAZDDB010000293.1:0-3494 GCA_964504105.1 uncultured Acidobacteriota bacterium | reverse complement strand
ATCCGGTAGCTGCCTTTTGTCCGCTCGTTCAAATGCGTGGCAAATTCGTATTCGCCTCTTTGCACAACATACCTTGCATTTGGGAACGCGGGGATCCACTCACCCTTTTCGTCCTTCTTTGTGTTGCCTCCGGCATGATCAAAGTGAAGATGCGAGTTGATGACAATATGGATATCGGCCGGCGTGATTCCTACCTCACGTAATTGTTCTTCGAGAGCAGGACCTCCCTCAATTCCGTAGATCTCCTTTTTCTTTGCGTCAAACTTATCGCCGTTGCCGGTATCAATCAGAATCCATCGCCCCGCCGCTTCGACAAGCAACGAACGGACCGCCAACCGGATCCGATTCCGGTCATCCGCAGGCCGGATCTTTCCCCAGATTGTTTTGGGGACGATGCCAAACATCGAACCGCCATCTAAACGGAAGAAGCCATCCACAAGCGGATAAAGCCGGAATGTGCCAAGATCGACCGGCTGAATCATTTCAGACCCAGCTCTTGTTTGGCGATTTCGCGCATCTTGTACTTCTGGATCTTTCCCGAGATTGTCATCGGAAAACAATCGGTGAACCGCCAGTAACGCGGAACTTTAAAGTGCGCGATTTTCCCGCGGCAGAAGACAAGAAAGTCTTCCTCGGTGGCGTTGTGATCCGGTTTGAGGATCACCCATGCCATGACTTCCTCTCCGTATTTTTCATCCGGCACTCCGATCACCTGAACATCCAGAATTTTTGGATGTGTGTACAAGAACTCCTCGATCTCGCGCGGATAGATATTTTCGCCGCCGCGGATAATCATGTCTTTCGAGCGGCCTACAATCTTCACAAAGCCGTCTTCATCCATGACAGCGAGATCTCCCGTGTGCATCCAGCGCGCCGGATCAATTGATGCAGCCGTTGCTTCCGGATTGTTCCAGTATCCCAACATGACAATATATCCGCGCGAAAGAAGTTCTCCGGTAGTACCCCGCGGCACAGTTGCTCCGTTTTCGGGATCGATGATTTTGCATTCGACATGCGGATGGACCTGTCCGACTGTGGAAACGCGTTTTTCAATCGGATCGCCCGGCTCGCTCTGAAACGAAACAGGCGACGTTTCGGTCATGCCGTACGCGATCGTCACCTCGCTCATATGCATCCGTGTGACTACCTGCTTCATGATCTCGACAGGGCAAGGCGCGCCTGCCATGATGCCGGTGCGCAACCTGGACAAATCGAAACGCTCGAAATCGGGGACAGCAAGCTCGGCGATAAACATGGTAGGAACTCCGTGAAGCGCCGTGCAGTGTTCCTCCGATACCGCTTCCAATGTTTTCACAGGATCAAACGTTTCCGCCGGCAAAACCATGGTCGCGCCGTGAGTAACGCAAGCCAGGTTCCCCAAAACCATGCCGAAGCAATGATAGAAGGGGACGGGAATGCAGAGACGGTCTTGATCGGTAAAATACATCCGCTCACCGACAAAGAACCCGTTATTCAGAATCGAATGATGCGAAAGCGTCGCGCCTTTTGGAAAACCGGTTGTTCCTGAAGTGTATTGAATATTAATCGGCTCATCGAAATGTTGCTCGCTCTGCCGTCGCGCCAGATCTTGCTGCGAAATTTTCTCCCCTTTTGCGACCACATCTTTCCAACGGTAGCTGCCGGCATAATCTTGATCCCCTAAAGTAATAACGATCCTGAGCAGGGGAAGCTGTTCAGCATGAAGATTGCCTGGCTCGCACGTTTCGAGCTCCGGACAGATCTCGCGCAGGATTTCCGGATAATTGGATGTTTTGTAAGGCGCGGAAAGAATGATTGTGGAGCAACCGGATTGGCGGAGCGCATATTCGAGCTCGGACGAGCGATAGGCGGGGTTGATGTTCACCAGAATTGCGCCGATCTTTGCCGTGGCAAACTGGACGATCACCCATTCGACATTGTTTGGAGACCAAATTCCAACACGATCACCTTTGGCGATTCCGCACGCCATCAGAGATCGCGCAAACCAATCGCATTCTTCCTTTAGCCGGCGGTACGTGTACCGGATATTCTGATGACGCGAAACGAGCGCTGTGTGATCCGGAAAACGATCTGTAATTTGATCGAACAGATCGCCAATCGTCGATCCGATGAGCGGCACACTGCTCGCACCGTGGACATAGGACAGACGCGCGACGCCCGGAGCGAGGAAAGTCATTCTTTGATCTTACTACAATGCTCCTCGGGAGAGGCTGTAAACAACAGCTACATTCAATTCGCGGTCCGTGCCTCGAAATATAAATGGCACGGACCATTGCCGGAATTCCGCGCTATCTGCGCGCGCCTGGATGCGCCTGAACTCGCAAACAGAGCGGAATCGGTTGCAACTCGTGTCAACAATTAGAGCTCTCTCCCGACGGTCATACGGTCGCATTCGGTAAGATTCCCGACTCGTAGAGCAGCCGGCTTACGGTCTTCGGATATTTCGCCGTTCGTTCTTTCAGGCGCTTTCTGTTGACATGCTCCAGGTTCCATTCATCGAGCGATGGCTTCACCCCGTTTTGCAATTGTAAATAAATGAAATCAAGCGCAGCCTTCTCCGGTTCAGCAAGGAAGATTCGATCCTGCACCTTGTAATCGAAGAATAAATCGGGTTTAAGATGTGAATAGGAAATCTCTCCTAACCCGGTACGAAAGAGTTTGGTCTTGTTCAGCGTCACGCAGGTGAGAACATGCGGTGCTTGTTCCATGATCCCGTTCATAAACAGCGCCGATTCCAGGGAAATGTAGGATGGTGGATAAAGCACCCCGGAAACCTCTTCGAGCGAGGGCGGGTTCAGCTGGTTGGCGTACAGGCCTTTACCGATATTTGCCAGCAAGTGGGCCTGCCCGGTCCGTACAAGAGACCGTCGCAACGCAGTAATAGAAAGCCCGGTCAATCGGTGAAGCTCCCCAAATGAATAAATCCTTTTGCCCCGTCTCAACAACGCAACCCATTTGGACTGAGTAAAAGACGTACCCATGCTAACTATCCAGGACTTTGCACGCGTCAAGAACGAGCTTCTCTGCGCTGCTGCGAACGGCCTGGTATTCATCTTTTTCCAGCAATCTTCGAAAACGCAAAGGCAGGAAGCGGCTGAGTTCGTTGACCAACAGGCTCGGCGAGTAATTCTTCAGTTTTTCCTGCAAGTCTTTTCGATTGAAATTTACATGATAGTCGCTGATTTTGTTTCGCATCCATTCAGCATTCAACGGAGTCTTTAGAACTTCCCGAAAGAACCAGAGGTCGAAGAGATCACGTCCTTTCGTGAACGTTCGGCCGGCAACTGCGGCAAGCTTTTCAGCCAACAACTCCCCGGTTGTCAATCCTTGAACCAGCGGAGAGCGCTGGGCGAGGTCGAACTCTGAACGTACAACAAGTGGCGTTGGCTGATAAACGGGATATTGCGCAAATTCGATCTTTACGTGAGACTTTTGGCGTTGATTCTGTGGTTGAAAGGCGTACCACACGGCATAGATGCGCTTGATCTTACCGG
>CAZDDB010000292.1:0-4846 GCA_964504105.1 uncultured Acidobacteriota bacterium | reverse complement strand
ATTTTGACTTCCTTTTATACATCAAGATTGCGTATAATACCAACCATGAAATTATCCACGCGAATGGCCCGTTTGGGGACGGAAACTGCGTTTGACGTACTGGTTCGTGCGAGACAGCTGGAAGCGCAGGGAAAAGATATCATCCATCTGGAGATCGGCGAGCCCGACTTCGATACGCCGCAAAATATTGTCGATGCGGCAGTCTCCGCTCTTCGAAGCGGGGCGCATCATTACGGTCCCTCGCCCGGCCTGCCGGCGCTTCGTGAGGCGATCGCGAAGGATGTCTCCGTGCGCCGTGGAGTCTCCGTAGATCCCGCAGAAGTTGTCGTTACTCCCGGCGCCAAACCGATCATGTTCTTTGCGATTATGGCGCTCGTGGATCCGGAAGACGAAGTGGTGTATCCGAATCCGGGGTTCCCGATTTACGAATCGATGATCGAGTATGTCGGCGCAAAAGCCGTCCCGGTTCCGCTTCTGGAAGAGCGCTTGATGTGGATGCGCTGTCGCGTGCCGTCAATGAAAAGACAAAGCTGCTGATCTTGAATTCGCCGCACAATCCAACCGGCGGTGTGATCCCGCTTGAAGACTTGAAACGGATTGTAGAGATCGTCAGATCTTACGACTTTATGATTCTTTCGGATGAAATTTACTGCCGTGTTCTTTATTCCGGCGAGTATCATTCCCTGTTGTCATTTCCCGGAATGAAAGAGCGGACTATTTTGCTCGACGGTTTCTCCAAGATTTACGCGATGACCGGCTGGCGGCTGGGCTACGGAGTCATGCCGGCGGATCTCGCAAAGCAAGTCAGCAAACTGCAAACAAACAGCAATTCCTGTACTGCCACGTTTACTCAGATCGCCGGGGTAGAGGCGCTGACCGGCGATCAGTCTGCTACGGAAACAATGGTGGAAGAATTCCGCAAGCGCCGCGACCTGATCGTGAGCGGACTGAACGCAATTCCCGGATTCCATTGCAAGACTGCGGATGGCGCATTCTATGCGTTCCCGAATGTAACCAGGTTCGGGCTCCCTTCTAAGAAATTAGCAGACAGGCTTCTGGAACAGGCGGGAGTGGCCTGTCTTTCCGGCACCGCGTTCGGAGCCTGGGGGGAGGGCTACCTCCGTTTTTCTTATGCAAACTCGCAGGAAAAGATCCGGGAGGCGCTGTCCCGCATCCGCTCGCTGGTCCAGGATTACAAACTCGTCTAGCTCTTATGGGAAGAAGCATTAAGATTTTTGCAACCTGCGATATCGGTAAAGATGCGCTCGATATCCTCCGAAACCGTGGATATGAGGTTGAGGTTTATCCCCTTGTCGATCCACCGCCAAAGAGCCTGATTCTCGAAAAAGTGCGCGACGGGATCGATGCGCTGATCACGACGCTTCGCGATCCGATCGATGAAGAAGTGTTTGCAGCTGGAAAGGGGAAGCTCAAAGTGGTGGCGCAGGATGCGGTCGGGTTCAATAACATCGATCGCGCCTCAGCAAACAAGTACAGAATTCCGTTTACTCACACCGCGGATGTCCTGACCGAGGCCACCGCGGAGTTTGCATTTTTAATCATGGGATGCTTGGCGCGCAAGCTGTATCCATCCGAGCGTCTGGTGGAAGAGGGGAAATGGCCTGCGTGGCATCCGTTCGAGCCGTTTCTCGGAGATGAAGTGACCGGAAGAACCGTGGCAGTCATCGGCACGGGAAGGATCGGAAAGGCGTTTATCAAAAAGGCGGTCGGTTTCGATATGAATGTGCTTTGCTATGATCCTGAGTATCAGGACCACAAATTTGTCGAATCCATTCAGCGCGTCATGGATTTCAGGACCGTGGAGAAAATCGCCCTGCACCCACAATCGATCGGATACGTCTCTTTTGAACAAGCCTTGCAGGATGCGGATTATGTGACGCTTCATGTTCCGCTCCTGATGCCGAATGAAAGCAAGAATCCAACCTATCATCTGATGAATGAAGAGCGGTTCCGTTTGATGAAGGAGACCGCATACCTGATCAACACATCGCGCGGACCGATTGTGGATGAGCGGGCGCTGTACACTGCGTTGATCGAAAATTGGATCGGAGGCGCCGCGCTGGATGTTTTTGAAGTGGAACCTTTGCCGGCGGATAGCCCGTTGCGCGATCCGCGGCTGCATCTAAAGCTGCGCAAGTTCCATCACTTTGCAAGTGGGGCCCGTCAGACCCGCCTGAATACGGATCCAAACATCGGAATGGCCGGACGCACGGTGCAGGGTGTGCTCGATGTGCTCGAAAACCATTACGATGGCGATCCGAAAAAAATGCCCTACGTGGTCAACAAAGAAGCGTTCTAGGACGGATTGAAACCACAAAGACCGCAAAGTGCGCAAAGAAAAATAAAAAATCATTCCTTTGCGGTCTCCGCGGTCTTTGCGGTTATTAATTCCTATGCGGGGACGAGTGCGTCGGCTACTTCTTCCACCTGGACCCCCAGGAATTCATCTATGAGGCGCCGCGCTTCGCGGTCGTCCATCTGAATCGGTGGATGCTTCATCAGATACGCCGAAGACGGATAGAGCGGACCGCCAATTTTGCGGTCGCGTGCCACTTTCACCAGACGGATCGCATCGACTGCTGTGCCGGCGCTGTTGGGTGAATCTTCTACAGACAGCCGCAGCTCCATGTGCAGTGGGACTTCGCCGAATCCGCGTCCTTCGATGCGGATGAAACAGACCTTGTTGTCATTTTGCCAGGGCACATAATCGGATGGTCCGATGTGGATGTTTTCATCCTTCAGCCGCTCTTCCATGCTTGATTGTACGGCTTCGGTTTTTGAAATTTTCTTCGATTTGAGGCGGCTGCGGTTCAACATATTCAGGAAATCGGTGTTGCCGCCTGTGTTCAACTGGTAGGTTCGTTCGATGCGGATTCCTCTTTCCTGGAACAGTTTCATCAGGGTGCGATGCAGGATCGTGGCTCCCAGCTGCGATTTCACGTCATCGCCGATGATTGGGATCCCGGCTTTGGCAAAGTTTTCAGCCCATTCCTTGTTGGAGGCGATAAAGACCGGGATGCAGTTGATGAGACTAACGCCTGTGTTCAGACAGGCCTTTGCGTAAAAACGTGCGGCATGCTCGGATCCCACAGGCAGGTAGCAGAGCAGGATATCCGCTTCCGACTCACGAAGCACGGCTTCCACATCACAGGCGGGAAGATTCGAAGGCACGAACGTGCGTTCATCCGGATAATCTCGCATGTGTTCGGCAACACCATCGAGCACTTTGCCCATCTGGACCGTGACGCCATTGTCGTTTACATCGGCGCAGAAGACCTGGGTGCAGTTCGGTTTCGCAAAAATTGCCTGCGAAAGGGGACGCCCCACTTTGCGTGCATCAATATCAAAAGCGGCGACAAACTCGATGTCGTCAGGCCTGTAACCGCACATATCATAGTGCATCAATCCAAGAGTATTTGGCGCAGTGAGTCTGTAATATTCCACGCCCTGGACCAGCGAACTGGCACAGTTCCCCACACCCGCAATTGCTACTCGAATCTTACCCATTTCCAATCCTCCTTGTTGGGAAGCTAAAGTTCATCGCTAGTTTAGTGTACAAGATGCATGCCAGTCACACACAAAAAACTAACTGATTTGTTTTGTGTAGGTTACAGCTTTGACTGCCATCTAAAATCCCTCTGACTGCAACTCCTGTATTGCACCTCGCGCAACCCCTCGCTTGCGCTGCTGCTTTTGAACCGGTCTCTGCGGTCTTTGCGGTTCAGTCCTTCCTGGTGAGTGTATAATCAGAAGCTTCTGTCGTTATGAAGATTGCGATTGTTACTTCTGAAGCTGTTCCGTTTGCAAAAACGGGTGGGTTAGCCGATGTGGTTACGGCTCTTGGCAAGGAGCTGGTAGAGCTAGGGAATCACGTGACGGTGATGCTGCCCTTTTATAAGGGTGTGTCGATCATTCCGACGAAAGTCGTCAGTCCGCTTGCGCTTTCGTTTGCCGGAAGACATATATCGTATTCGATCCTGGAAAGCGTCCACGAAGGGATACACATGGTTTTTGTGGACGCGCCGAACTATTTTCAGCGTTCGGGAATTTACGGCGATTCGTATGGCGGTTTTGGCGACAACGATGAGCGTTTTATTTTTTTTACGCGCGCGTGTATTGATTACTATAAGCGCAAGGGAGAGCGTCCGGATGTATTCCACTGCAACGACTGGCCAACGGGTCTGTTTCCGTTGTTTCTGCGGACGCACTACTATCATGATGAAATCAGCCGTACACCGGTCTTGTTTACGATCCACAATATTGCCTATCAGGGAAACTTTGGGGCGGATCGCTACGGTTTGTTGGAACTGGGGGGCGACTACTTCACCGCCGGTTCGACCGAATTTTTCGGAATGGTCAGTTTCATGAAGTCCGGGATTCTGTATTCTGATTTACTGACAACAGTCAGCAGGCGGTACAGTCAGGAGATCCAGACGCCGGAATACGGATACAGGATGGATGGCGTTTTGCGCGGTCGCGCGGACCGGTTGTTCGGTGTTTTGAACGGTATCGATGATGAAGTCTGGAATCCCGAAACCGATCACCTGATTGCGCAGAATTACTCAGCGAAAAATCCGAAGGGGAAGGAGGCATGCCGGAAGGAACTGCTGGCTGCCGCAGGACTGAACGAGACAGTTTGGCCGGTGATCGGGATCATTTCGCGGCTTGCGAGTCAAAAGGGATTCGATCTTCTGGAAGCTGCCGGAGAACGGATCCTGGATATGGGCACCAAGCTTGTGGTGCTTGGTTCTGGAGAATACAGGTACGAGCAATACTTCAACAACCTGCGCGCGAAACGTCCGCATCAGGTTGCCGTAGCGATGAA
>CAZDDB010000291.1:0-4850 GCA_964504105.1 uncultured Acidobacteriota bacterium | reverse complement strand
TACCGCCCGACAGTTCCTGTTTTTGTTTCGCTGGATCGTTGGTTGTCAGATCCGGCGAGATGCGCTCCCAGCTTTGCCCATGATCACGGGAACGGAACAGAAATTGGGCGCCTATATATATGGCGCCTTTTTCATTCGGGCTCATGTGCATCGGCGTGTTCCAGTTGAAACGCAGCTTCTCGTTGTAGCCCGCCGTTGGCTTGATGTCGCGCGCGTCATACGTGTTTCGGTTGAATCTTGCAATTGAGCCGCCCTGGGTCTCGGCATAAACATAGTTCGGATCGGCCGGGTCGGAGAATGCATAGAAGCCGTCGCCTCCCAGTACACTCTCCCAGCGCGAATTGGAGACGCCGCCCGGATACTCTGAATCGCCGATCCAATTGGTGTTATCCTGCAAGCCTCCGTAAACTTGATACGGATCGCGATCGTCAACGCTCACATGGTAGAACTGTGCGATCGGCAGGTTCATCCCCATCGCCCAGCGGTTGCCTCCATCGTAAGAAATCCACAATCCGCCGTCATCGCCGCCAATCTCGTGTTTCGGATTTTGCGGATCGATCCAGAGGTCGTGCCAATCACCATGCGAACCGCCGCCTGTGCTGCTAAAACTTTTGCCGCCATCTTCACTTACGATCAATCCGAGATTCGTTTTGTAGAGGCGCTCCGGATTCGTCGGGTCGACAATCAGATTTGCAAAATAAAACGGACGCCACACCATCATCGTGCTTCGGTCGCGTTTTTCCCATGTCTTTCCGCCGTCATCGGACCGGTACAGGGCCGAATCCACTCCTTCGATCAAGGCGTAAACAATCTTGTTATCGGATGGCGCGAACTCAACTTCGATACGCCCGTAAGGTTTGCCCGGCAAACCGTCTTTGCCGGATTGCAGCTCGTTCCACGTCTTACCGCCATCGGTTGAGTAAAACAGACCGCTGCCGCTTGGCGCTTCGGGGCCCTCTCCACCTGAGCGGAACGTCCACCCTTTTCTCCGAAAATCCCATGTCCCTGCGAGCAGCACATTGGAATTTTGTGGATCCATCGTGACTCCGGAACAGCCGGTGGATGGATTGGCGCCACGCAGGATCAAGCTCCAGGTTTTGCCGCCATCGGCCGTCTTGTAAAGGCCGCGATCGGCGGAATCGCTCCACAATTTACCGGGAACGCATGCATAAACGACGTCGCTGTTTTTCGGATCCACGAGGATTTTGTTGATGCGTTCGGACTCATCCAATCCCATGTGGCTCCAGGTCTCACCGCTGTCCGTGGATTTGTAAATGCCGTTCCCGATCGATACCGAGTTGCGCGTCCAGGATTCACCGGTCCCAACCCAAACGGTCTTCGGATCGGACGGATCGATGGTTACCGCGCCAATGGACTGCACCGGGTTCTTGTCAAAGACCGGTTTCAATGTGGTACCGCCATCTTCCGATTTCCACACACCACCGCTGGCAGCGCCTATATACAGGAGGGTCTTGCCGTCAACGTTGACGGCCGCCAGGGCCGCGATGCGACCACTGACACGCGCCGGACCAATGTTGCGGATGCCCAAACCGGAGATGGCGCCTGCATCAAAGCGTACCGGTGCGGACTTCTGAGAAACTGGAGCGCGGGCATCTTGCCCACCGGCCAAATTGCCTCGGATGGCATCTCTTGCGGGCTTGAAGTCGGCGCCCCGGTTACCCGATGTTGCTGATCCCTCAGGAAAATGGAACAGAGCGTCATCCAATTCGACATTCGCTTCAGCTTTATCGATGGTGACTTTCGCATCTTTCGGTCCGCCTTTGGGGCCGGATTCGATCGAGAATGGCAGGAATACCCCGTTGACCTGTTCGTAATCGCCAAGGTCGGTTTCACTTTCTTCTTCAGCACCGCGGATTCTTGTCTGGTCGATCAGACGAATCTCCAGGTAATAATCCGGATCGAGATAGACGTATCTCACATCGCCGTTCTTCAGTGTGACTTTTAGTTTGTGCGCATCCGTGCCGTCAACATCCTCGGCACCCAGATATTCCACTTTGTTTCCTTTTGTCTGGTAGTCGATCAAGGGTCCATCCAGATCCGCATCCAGTTGCATCGGCTTTACGTCGTCGGCTGCCATTTTCTCCGGATCGATTCGTCCCCGGAATGGGTTGATCCGCCAACCAACTGTCCCGTCGTATGCGTTGACCGAAGTGAGACCCTGCCAGGAAATCTCAGTGCGAACCATACCGGAACGCTTACCCAGCCACGTGTAACCCAGACTGGTGGCACCGAACTGGACCTTGCCGGTCTGGCGAAGTGAATGGATCGCGCGTATTTTTTCAAGGCCGCCTCTGGCTTCGATATTCTTCGCGATCAACTCGTCAACCGTAAGCGCACTCGCGCTACCAACCAGAACAAACAACATGGCTGCCATCAGCCCGAGACGTATACGCATGAAAGCCTCCAGGTACTTTTTCTTTCTTATCACAGAAAAGCATTGCGCCTACTGAGAAGCGCTTTCCATGATACATTAAATCCCATGCGTGCTGTCTTTCGTAGATTTGCAACTCTGCTCTTGCTTGTATCGCTGCCCTGTATTGCGGAAGATCAAAAGGAGCCCAATGAAAAATTGCTGCGAGAAGTCCGGGAGATCCTTCAAAAGGTTCCGTTGATAGACGGACACAATGATCTGCCCTGGATCATTCGTGATAAGTTCCAGGGACATTTGGACAAAGTGGATCTGCGAAAAGATACCCGTCTGCTGGGATTGGAAACTCCTATGCATACGGACATTGCCAGATTGCGGGAGGGCGGTGTGGGAGCCCAGTTCTGGTCCGTTTATATTCCCGTAGAAGTCACAGGAACTCCTGCCATTCTCGCCGTTCTGGAACAAATCGATATTGTGCACACTCTGAGCGTCATGTATCCGGATGTGTTTGAAATGGCGTATACCGCGCAGGACATCGAAAGAATCCACGCGGCACACAAGATTGCGTGTTTGATCGGAATCGAAGGCGGACATGCCATCGATAACTCGCTTGTTGTCTTGCGCGACCTTTACCGGACGGGCGCGCGATACATGACACTCACGCACTGGAAGAATACGGACTGGGCCGATGCTGCCACTGCAAAGCCTGAACATGGCGGACTGACCGACTTCGGACGGCAGGTCGTTCAGGAGATGAACTGGATCGGAATGCTGGTGGATCTGTCTCACGTTTCTCCCGAAACCATGAACGATGCGCTGGACGTTACCAGAGCACCTGTCATCTTTTCGCATTCATCGGTACTTGAATTCTCCGGACATCCGCGAAACGTCCCTGATGATGTTTTGAGACGTCTTGTCCAAAACGACGGTGTCGTGATGATTAACTTCGCCACCGCCTTTATCTCTGAAGAAGCCAGACAGTACGGGGCTGTCAAAGCAGGGGAAGAAAAACGGTTGCAAACTCTGTATCCCCAGGATCCCGAAAGAGTAAAACTCGAGCTGAAGATGTGGCAAGAAACGTACCCGGATCCCGGCGCAACTCTGGAGCAGGTGGCGAATCATATAGATGCCGCACGGAAAATTGCCGGGATCGATCACATCGGAATTGGATCTGATTTTGATGGAATCCAGTACACCCCGAAAGGTCTGGAAGATGTTTCCCGTTATCCAGCGCTTCTTGCTGAGCTGTTGAAACGCGGCTATACAAAAGAAGACATCGCAAAAATCGCCGGGCTGAACATGTTACGTGTTCTGAAGCAATGTGAAAAGATCGCGGCGCAAATGCAAAAGGAAAGACCACCTCTGCAATTTGACCTGGAAAAACTAAAAACTTCGGAAGATTGACCACAAACTGAGGGATTCAGACGCGAGGTGGTTCAAAGTTGCTAGGTCCTTTTTGAACGTATCTCGCGTCTGAAAGTTTCAAACGAGCAGCGGCGTATCTATTTAGCGACGCATGTAGTGCTGGCCGCCGCAACAGTAACACCCGAACTGATCTTCACGACACTCGCACGAACTGTGTCTCCGACTTTAACAAAAGTGGCCGGGACAAAGGAATCCTTGTCTGCCGGACCGGCTTCCGTATCGAAATCGAGATCAATATCGTCAATGCCGGCAGTCACTGTCTTCACTTTCTTTGCTTCCGTTTTTACAATGCTGCCTGTTCGCGCATTCTTGACCCTGGCGCCATAAGTTCCTTTCGTCAGGTCCAAACCATCCACCTGAATTTTCACCCTTCCGGGCTCAACCCGGCATCTTACGCGTGCGCTGGCAGCCTGTGAATCCGAAGTTGCAGCCAGAAGAATCCCCGCACACAATAAGATCATGAACTTGCTTATTCTCTTCATCTTAATTTCCTCCTATTGATTTCAGTGAAGTTCTAAACATTCACAGATGGTTTTAGCAAGGCGCGTGCCAGAGTTGTGCGTCGGTGTTACTTCCCGCTTTCCGACGAGAATTGGAAAGGAACGAAGTAAGTGCAAGGTTGAAAGCGCAGGCGGATTTAGCGAAAAAAGCGAAAAATCGAAGGTGGGGGAGTTATTTATGCGCAGGCCCTAACTAAGTAGCTAGCTTAGTTGTTGATTTCACAAATACAGCGACGTATCTATGAACCACGAAGAACACGAAGGGTTGAACCGCCAAGATCGCCAAGATCGCCAAGGCGGATGGAAGGGCCTATGCAGCCGCCGGGCGCCACAGGCGCCCTCACTGAAAAGGAATTCGCAAAAACAAAGCGGAATAAAGCCGTTCGTTATTAAGTCCCCCTAGGAACTCGCTTTGTTTTTGCGAATTCCTTTTCAGTGGGCCCAAAGGGCCGGCGGCTGCCCTTGGCGTTCCTTGGCGTCCCTGGTATGTTGAATCAGTTCCCTCTTTCTTTTTAAAAGAGGGAACTGTGCAGCTA
>CAZDDB010000290.1:0-4852 GCA_964504105.1 uncultured Acidobacteriota bacterium | reverse complement strand
GCTGGCGTTACAAACCGCAAACATGCTTGTTTCCTGAGTTTTTGGACAGTCTCGCTGGCGCTACAAACATTATAGAATAATTTTTCTCAGTAAAGCGGCGACAATCATATCACCTGCTAAGATTTCTGTTGCCGCATGCAGTTCTGCGGCGGCTTTCGGCATTCCGTAGACGATGCTGGTTTTCTGATCTTGGGCGATGGTATGCCACCCTGCATTTCGAAGTGCGAGAAGCCCCTCAGCGCCGTCTTTTCCCATTCCCGTGAGAAGGACCGCGATTCCACGGCCGCCATGAGTACCGGCAACACTGTGAAAGAAAACATCTACAGACGGACAGTACGGAAGTTCCTTTGGTTCATCGCAGTAGCTCAGCGTGCCGCCGGCAGTAAAAAGAAGATGACCTTTGGGGTCAGCAATCAGAACGGTTCCTGCGGAGGGGCGGTCTCCTTCTGAGGCCAACCGTACCCGCAAAGATGTTTGGTCCGCAAGCCATTCTGCCAGACCGGGCGCAAATTCCTCATCGATGTGCTGGATAACAACAATCCCGGCGCCAAACGTTTGAGGCAGCGCAGCCAGGATTTTTGCGACGATCAACGGGCCGCCCGTGGAGGCGCCGATGGCAACAAACGGATTTGCGGCATGACCGGACACGGGCGTGACCCGGGCGAACTTGCCGCGCACCGCGGGATGCTTCCCGATCAATTTTGCGATGGTGGAAATCTTTTTCAGCAGAGCCCCGGCTCCTTCCGCGTGTCCGGTTGTTCCTAAAACAGGAGTATTCACCGCATCCAGCGCGCCGCATCCCAGTGCATCGAATACTTTAGAAGCGTTTCCTCTGACCGTGGCGGTTACCACCAGAATCGCGCAGGGAGACTCCCGCATGATCCGGCGAGTCGCCTCGACTCCATCCATTACCGGCATCAACAGATCCATCAGAATGAGATCGGGGGTGTCCGATGCGCATTTGCTCACGGCCTCTTCGCCGTTCGTAGCGATCCAGGCAATCTGATATTCGGGGACGCTCGAAACCGTCCGCCGGAGGGCCTCCACCGCCATTCTCATATCGTTAACGATCGCTATCCGCATTTCATATATCTCCACGAATTGCGGGCCTCCGTGCCCGCCCAGATTCCCCGCCGCCAAGGATCTGCGGGCAGGGACGCCCGCGCCCCCAAAATGTTTTTCTACACATTATGGCTCGCCGATCAAATCGGCAACCGCCCCGGCCAGGGTGTCTTCGTGAATGCTGCCCTTTGTTATGTACAAATTCGCTCCTGCCTCCATTCCTTTTTTCCGGTCTTCTTCCCGGTCTTTGTAAGAGACGAGTATGACAGGCAACTCTTTCAATCTAGGGTCTTCACGGATACGCAGAACCAGGTCAGTGCCGTTCATACGAGGCATATCGACATCCGTAAGCACCAGTTCATAGTTTCGTGCCCGCACAGCATTCCAGCCGTCCATTCCGTTGACTGCCGTATCCACCACATAGCCCCGGCTTTCCAACAGTCTGCGCTCCGCTTCGCGAACCGCAGCCGAATCATCCACAACCAGAATTCTCTTCCGCTTTGTTTTCCCTGCGGTCGCGGATCCGGGAACACTGGAGCGAGCCTTCCCTCCACGCAAACGGTTGTCGATCGAACGCACAAGATCCTGGACGTCTACGATGAGAGCGACAACACCGTCTTCCAGGATCGTTGCAGACTGGATGTCCTGCACTTTTCCCAACCTCGGATCGAGGGGTCGAACAACCAGATCTTTCTGACCCAGGAAACGATCGATCCGGAGCGCATACCGGCTGAGTTGATCGCTGATAAGGATTACATTGGCATCTCCGAGGCCGGCCCATGTCCCGTTCATGTCGAAGGCTTCCTGCGCTGAGATCAATTCGATTTCCTTTCCGTCATGTTGAAAAAAGCTTCGTCCATCCTGAAATCTTATTTCTTCCTGCGGAACCATTCGCGCACGGTCGATGCGCGAAAGAGGAAATGCGTACGGCTCTCCTCCAATTTCCACCAGCAAAGCCCGGATCACGGAAAGCGTGAGTGGCAGTTCCAGATGAAAGACCATCCCCTTGCCGGGCTGCCCGACTGCTCTTACGGTTCCGCCAACTTCCGCGACCATGTTATACACGACATCCAGACCGACTCCACGTCCCGAGATTTCCGTTACGCGGTCGGAAGTCGAGAAGCCCGGCAGGAACAAGAATTCCAGGAGTTCCTGGTGGGTTAGTTTTTCCGCAATCTCAGAAGAAACCAGCTCCCGATTCACAAGTTTTTGGCGCAGATCCTCAAAGCGAATCCCGCGTCCGTCGTCCGTCACCGAAACCTGGAGCATCCCCGCGCGGTGATGTGCCTGCAGACCAAGAACCGCTTCGGGATGTTTCCCTGCAGCCTCACGTTCCTGCGGAGATTCAATTCCGTGATCCAACGCATTTCGAAGCAAGTGATTCAGCGGAGCCTCCAGCTTTTCCAGAATGTCACGGTCCACCCTTGTCGCTTTTCCTTCGATTTCCAAACGGACTCTTTTCCCCAATGTCCGGGACAGGTCGCGCACCATCCGGGGAAATCCGGAAACCCCTTCCCCAAATGGACGCATCCGGCTCGCCAGAGCTTCCCTGTACAGACGGTTCGTCAGGCTTGCCGACCGGCGGGAAAGAATTTCCATCTCCGATAGACGGTCCGACACGGATTGCTCCAGCTCATTCATTTTTTGATTGATTTCGGAGAGGTGTTGCCGGGCGGGATGATTTTCTGTAATTCCTTCTAATACATTCGTAATGCGCGCCACACTCCGGGCCAGGCCGGCCTGCGTACTCTTCAACCGCCGGAGCGACACGACGTACGGTTCCAGCGAGCCGGCAGCGATCATCGCTTCTCCGGCAAGGGCCCTCAAACGGTTGAGATTTTCAGCATCGATTCGAACGGTCCTGGAGTCTGTTTCCGGCTGCTTTGCTTCCACCGCTGAAGGTTGCGCAGCGACGGGATGAGAAAGCTGCGTGGGAGCTGCGCCCGATAGTATCGCGCCAACCGCCGCAACGCACCGCTCAATCTCAGCATTGTGCGATGATTGCCAGCTCAGCAGATCCGCCTCACCCACGGCAGCCATCTGTCCAAGAAAATCCGCAGCAGAAAGAAGAATATCCATATGATCAGGACGGAGCGCGACCTTTCCCGACTGTGCAGCCACAAAACAATCCTCCAGAACATGAGCAACTTTGACGCCTGCATCAAACTGCACAATTCGGGCTGCTCCCTTTACGGAATGGGCCGCCCGCATGAGGGATTCGAGCAATGCTTTAGAGAATGGATCGCGTTCCAGATCGAGCAAACTCTGGTTGAGAACAGCCACATGCGTCTCCACCTCAGCACGGAAGAGATCCATCATCGAAAAATTGCTGAGATCATCCTCGTTCATATAAGCTCCGATCCAGAAGGGCAAAAAAAGCGTCTTCATCCAAACACTGCACCGTCTTTTCTTCCATTTGAACGATCCCTGTTACAAGTTCCAGGCCGGAGACGGGCTGGACATCCCGTTGCCGGATGCGACGAACCGAATGCAACTCGTCAACCGGGAACGACCAGCAGCGTTTTCCATTCTCCACAAGTACCATCCTCGGAAACCCGGAAACTGTCGCCTGATCCACTCCCGCATCAATCCCCAGCAATCTCCGGAGGGAGACACAAAGTTGAATCTCGCCTCGAATGTTTACAAGCCCAAGCAGCAGCGGTCCGCTCCGTCGCGGCAGATGATGAACCTTTTTGGGCTCTGTAATCTCCGCGCAGCAACGGGCGGGAAGAGCAAACCAGTCGTTTCCCAGCCGAAAAAATACAAGCGGCAGATCTCCCGGCGGCTCCTGTTCCCAAACAAGCTCCTCATGAAGCTTCTTTCTGTATTCCTCAGGAAGGCTTCGATCCAGGAAGCGGCGCGCCGTCTCTTCGTAAACGGGACAGTTCCGGCAATGAGTGTAAACAACAATTTCCGGGCACGAACCATCACCGTATACACCGATGCGGTTCCAGCAGTCCATAATTCCCTGTGCCGCCAATGGACTTTTCATGACTTCCCACGCTTTTTATGAACAAATGCCCTGAACGGCGGAATCGAGGAAAAGTGAGTCGCCAGGAGCGCACCGGCTTCGGCATGCCCGGCGAACATGAGCCCATCGGGGTCCAAGAGCTGGTCCAGAATACCCACGGCTTTCTTGCGCGCCTCAGTTGAAAAGTAGATCAGAAGGTTGCGGCAGAAAATGATGTCGTACGTTCTGGGCCTGCTCAGAGACTCGAGCAAATTCCCGTACGCAAACTTCACCGAAGCTTTGACGGTGGAGGACAAACAATAGCCATCCGCAGTCTTTCCGAAGTAACGATCGCGAAAAAGTAGATCGCTGCCACGAAAGGAATTTTTCCGGTATACTCCCTCCGCTGCCTTGCAAAGAGCTCTTCGGCTAACATCCATGGCATCGATTCGGAACTGATCAGGAGACAGCCCCGCATCCAGGAGAGTCATCGCAATCGAATAAGGCTCCTCACCGGAAGAACAAGGCAGACTTAGAATATGGAGAAGCCGCCGGTTCCCACGCCAACCTGCGACATGGCGCTGCAAATAATGATAAGGCTCCCGGTCACGGAAAAACCAGGTTTCCGGGACAATCACTCCTTCCACAAATGCATCCCATTCATCCTGTGAAGTCAGGAGCAAACTTCGAAAACTGAAAATGTCCTTCAAACCCGATGCAGTCATGCGATTCGCCACAGCGTTTTCAATTACCCGTAAACCAACCGATGCCGGATCCATTCCAATCCTGCTTTGAAGCAAAAACTCAATCGTGTTTTGTCGATCATGTTCCATACTTCTA
>CAZDDB010000289.1:0-4856 GCA_964504105.1 uncultured Acidobacteriota bacterium | reverse complement strand
TCCGCCTGGAGCATTCCGGTTTGCGGATCAGGATAGTAGCTCATCCTGCGCAGCCCACGACCAACAAAAAGCGATCTATTTGTACCCGAATATCAGCCGTAATTTGAAAAGTAAGGAATTAGGTTACTTATGCCTTGTGGGGTCTGTAATCGTTGGAGTCACAGTCCAGCAACGTGCCCGCACGGGGGAAGCGTACAAGTTTTCCTTTTTTGTGAGTGGGCGGCGGCTGCCTTTGGCGCTCTTGGCGGTTTCAATTCTTCCGCTCAGGCTTGCTCCGTGCTTCGGTGATTGTTGAAATCTTGAGCAAAACGTCACAGTACTTTTATAAGAAACCCTGAGTTTTCAGCCTTCAAGTACGACCACGGCGGTTGCGAATTCTTCGATGTGCGAAATAGAAATGTACGCGTGTGCCATCTTCTTTAGAGTTACCAGTTCCAGGGCTTTTCCGTAAAAGTTGATATGGGGGGCGCCGGAGGGTTCGTTCCAGACCTCGATTTCCTTCCAACTGATCTCGCCGCCCCAACCGCGTCCCATCGCTTTGAACGCCGCTTCCTTAGAGGCAAAGCGCCCCGCGTAGTGCAGCGATGCGTTCTTTCTCGCTGAACAATACTCAATCTCCAGCGGCGTGAAGAGACGCTTCAGGAAGCGATCCCCGTGACGTTCGATCACTTCACGCACGCGTTTTACTTCAATGATATCGGTTCCAATCCCCAGAATCATGACGATTTCCTGGTCAGCAAATACGCTTTGATGAAATCGTCCAGATCTCCGTCCAGAACGCGATCCACATCACCCGTCTCTGTTTTGGTACGGTGATCTTTGACCATCCGGTAGGGAGCCAGAACATACGAACGGATCTGGCTTCCAAAACCGATCTCACGCTTGGTGTCTTCGATCGCCTGAAGCTTTTCCATCTGTTCTTTCTGGTGATGCTCGTAAAGCCGGGCGCGCAGCACCTTCATCGCCACTTCCCGGTTACGGAACTGAGAGCGTTCGTTCTGGCATTGCACCACAATTCCGGTGGGGAGGTGGGTAATCCGAACTGCGGAATCAGTTACGTTGACATGCTGCCCCCCAGGACCGCCTGCGCGATAAGTGTCCACCCTCAAGTCTTTATCCTCAATCTTGATTTCGATGTCGTCTTCGATATCAGGGTAGACAAACACGCTGGCAAAAGATGTGTGACGCCGTTTGTTTGCATCAAAAGGAGAGATGCGCACGAGACGATGGACACCTGCCTCGGCCGAAATGTAGCCGTAAGCGTACGGTCCGTTCACGGCAATCGTTGCGCGGCTGATTCCGGCTTCTTCACCCGGATTCGTATCGATCACCTGTACCTGATACCCTTTCCGGTCCGCCCATCGCAGATACATACGCAGCAACATCGCGGCCCAATCCTGAGATTCGGTGCCCCCGGCGCCCGCATGAATCGTCAGAATCGCGTTGGCCGCATCGTGCTCCCCGGAAAGAAGCGCGCGGACCTCCGCCCCTTCCACCTCGCTCTTGAGCAAAGTGATTGTCTTCTCGATTTCCTCTCCAACGGGCTCCCCTTCTTTTGCAAGCTGGAACCAGACTTCCAGGTCTTCTATGCCTTTTTCGTATGCCCGGAATTCATCAATCACTTCGCTGATGCGCGCGCGTTTCTGCAACACGCCTTGTGCTTTTTGCTGATCCTGCCAAAAATTTTCGGTGGCAGTCTCTTTTTCAATCTCGAGAAGCTCGTTCTGCTTGTTGTCTATTTCAAAGATAACCTCGCAGGCGTGAAATCTTGTCCTTTACGTCTTCAAACATCTGTACCAGATCTTGTTCCACTTTTCCTCCAGTTCGATTCCGGGGCGCACGCCGTGCGACCCGCTACAAGCGCAAAACATACATTCTACAGCAGTTTTGTACCGCCGGCGTCTCGCCGGCCAAACCGCAAACATGCCTTCTTCTTCCGTTTTTGGACAGTCTCGCCGGCGTTACAAACCCGGAAGCCGTGTTCTCCGTGATAAGATCAAAAGTCCGGTTGTTACGAAGAGAATGAATCCACAAAAAGATCCCAGGATCGGAACGACCATCCGCGAATACGAGATTCTCGATATGCTTGGCAGAGGCGGGATGGGTGAGGTCTATCGAGCCAGGCACGTGTTGCTGCAGGAAGAACGCGCCATCAAATTTATCCACAGCAACCTGGAAGAAGACAACACATTTGTCGAACGTTTTATCCGCGAAGCAAAGATTCTGGTGAAGCTTCATCATCCGAATCTCATTCATTTCTACGAATTCGGAGTGCTTGAAGAAAACACATTCTTTATGGTCCTTGAATTATTGATCGGGGAAACTGCTCTGGAACGCCTCCGCCGCGTGCAAAAAATTACGGCCCGGGAGGCGATTCCAATGATCCGTCAGGCGGCTCTCGGTCTTCACCTCGCTCACCAGAAAGGGATCATCCACAGGGATATTTCTCCGGATAATCTTCTGATTGTAAAGGAAGAAGGCGGTTCGGAAATTACGAAAGTAATCGATTTTGGCATCGCGAAACCTGTTGGTGAAGAGACTCGCATGTATACAAGGAACAGCAGATTTCTGGGGAAGCCGGAATTTTGCAGCCCGGAGCAATGCGGGATCCTGGAGCAAGGGGAAGTGATCGACGGACGTTCCGACATCTATTCGCTCGGCATCACGCTTTACAACTTGCTTTCCGGGAAATTGCCATTCAGTTCTCCCACCGCAGCAGGCTATCTTGTGAAACACGTGACAGAGCCTCCGAAGCCGATTTCCAGCATCTTACTTCCGGAGGAATGTCCGCCCGGTCTCGATTCGCTGTTTGCAAAAGCTCTTGCAAAAAACAGGAACGACCGGTTCTCTTCGATGGAAGAATTTGCTTCCGCACTCGAAAGGCTTGAATCAGATCCCCGGAAACTGATTCCTGGTCTTTCAGTGCAAAAGGAAGCACACATCTCAGAGATGCCGCCGGGACATATCTTTGCAGATCGCTACAGGATCAAAGAGATCATTCATATCGGCAACAGAGGATTTGTCTATAAGGCGATCCGCCAGGAGTCCGGCGAAACAGTTGCGCTAAAGATCATGAACCCGGCGATCATGCCCCCCGGAAAAGACAGGTCGCGCTTCATCCGGGGTCTTCAGCTTGCCCAAAAACTGGTCCATCCGAACATTTGCCGTATCTTCGAGGTCGTGGAATCCGGAATCAATGTTTTCGTATCTATGGAGTTCCTGGAAGGAAATAGTGTTTCCGAAATCTTGCAGGTTCAGGGAAGATTGCGTATCACTCGCGCACTGCCGATCTTAAAACAAGTGCTGCTTGGATTAGGAGAGGCGCATCAGCGAGGAGTGATTCACCGGAATTTGAAACCGCAGAACATCATGATCGGTCCGGAGGGAGGCGTTCATCTCATGGATTTTGCGACTTCGATTTCTTATTCCCCTGAAGTACAGCTGATTTCCGGTACAGGTGAGTTTGTCGGTACTCCCGCCTATATGGCTCCGGAACAGTTTCATAACGTGAACATAGATCACCGCGCTGATATTTACTCCATGGGGATTCTCATGTTTCAAATCTTCACCGGGAGGTTGCCGTTTCAGGCGGAGGGGTTGGCGGCTTTGATTTTCGCGCATGCGAATGTGAAACCATCGCCGCCATCCTCAGTTGTTCCTGATTTTCCTGCTAACCTGGAAGCGATTATTTTAAAGGCACTGGAGAAAAATCCCGAAAACCGTTACCAGTCGGTCAGTCTATTGCTGGCTGACCTGCAGTCGGTGGAAGATTCCGCGAGACAGTTTCGAGACCTATTCGAGCGCGGAAAGGCGTTTTATGATCGCCTCCAGTTGCAGGATGCCTTGACGGCATGGAGAAAGGCGCTCGAGCTGTATCCTCAAGATGCTGCCGTCCGCAAGTATATTGCTACCGCCGAAACACGGGTCCATGAAGAGCGACTCGTTCGCGAGGAACTGGTATCCAAATTGTCTCGATGCACGAGGTTGTTTTCAGAAAAGAAATCCGAAGAGGCGATGAAAATCCTGGAGGAATGCGAAAAAGAGGTTCGCGGCAATCCGGCATTCAAGGATCTCTTGCCACAGATCTCAAATTTACGAAAAAGCTGACCTACAGCAGAATTTTCAAATCTACCTTCATTCCCAGCTTCAAAGGCGCCTTTCCCAGCAATCGTATTTTGATGGGAAGGATCTTTTGATCCACCACAATGGACGGATCTTCCGGATCGGAAGCCCGCTTCTTCAACGCAGCACTGACCTCGTATACCTGACCGGAAAATTTCTGAGCAGGAAAGGCATCGGATGTGATCATCGCCTTCTGTCCGGAGAATACCTTGCCTGCATCCATTTCGTTTACATCCCCTTCCACGATGATTTCCGAAAGGTCCGCCACTTCCACAATGGGATCTCCCACATCTGCAAACTCCGATGCATTCCGGTATCGCAGGATCACGATTCCATCCAGCGGTGAGCGAATCATGGTCTTTTCGTAAGCAGCCTTGAGCGCATCGAATGCATACTTTTGCGACATCATCCCGGCTCTTGCCGCCCGGATCGTTTCGACTCGTTCCCCTTGAACCAGCCGTGAGTATCGTTCTCGGGCCGCGTTCAGATCAGACTCGGCTCTCTTCAACTCCGCAACGCCGGCATCGAGTTTAGCGTGTGCAACAACTCCTTCTTCAAACAGTCTGCGATCCCGTTGTTCGTTGTTTTGCGCGAGCTCCACATCGGCTTCGGCTTTTTGAACGCCGGCTGCACCTTCTGCAACATCTTCCTTGCGGGAACCATTTACCACCTCGCTGTAGCGAGCCTCCGCAGCGTGATAGAGCGCTTCCGTTTCCTGGAGTCGGCGTTCGAGA
>CAZDDB010000288.1:0-4862 GCA_964504105.1 uncultured Acidobacteriota bacterium | reverse complement strand
CCAGGATTACAATTTCTTTCTTCGGTACCGTGTGAGGGTTTAGCGATGATCAACGAACATGATTTTCGAGACAGAGCAACGGAAGCTTTGGAAGACCTTGAGGAACGATTGCTTCCCGTTTCGGAGGAACGCGACTTCGAAGTGGAATCGGGAGGAGGAATGCTCACTCTGATTTTCGAGGAGCCCTCGCATGCAAAGTTCATCATCAGTCCCAATGCGCCCGTCCGGCAAATCTGGGTATCCGCGCTTTCTACCAGTTACAAGTTCGATTGGGACGAATCGGTCGGCTCGTTTGTGCTGGACAAAACCCGCGAGCCGTTCCGTTCCGTAATGGCCGCATTGATTACAAAACAACTCGGTACTGAAATCAGTCTGTAACGCCGGCGTCCCGCCGGCAAAACTGGAACACGATGAACGCCGACGATCTCATCCGACAAGAGCTGAATCCCTCACCTCAGCAAAGCCAGCAGATTTCTCTTGCTTCGGAGCAGCTTCTCCTGCTCGAGCTGTTCCAAGAAGGACCGCACGTCCGGAAGCACCTTCTCCCAGGATAGTGGGCGAATGCGACTCGAAATGACATGCTTCCAATTTGTCTCCGTCACGGACTTTCCCTTCCACCCAGTTTGCTTCAAAGCGTGATTCAACAAAAGGAGATTCGGGGATGGCCATTCAGGATCGCTGAGATACCACAACAAATCAAAGATATCTCTTCCTTTCAGGTATGGGCGCTGTAAGAGAGCATGGAGTTTTCCTGCAAGGAGCGAGCTTTTGTCGTGGTGCTGCAGACGCAGGGTGACATGCCGCCGTACTAGTGTTGTTGCAAGCTTTGCGCCATGCGGGGGAGACGTGTCCACTTCAATCTTAACCGAAAGAATTTCCCCTGAATGAGCGGACAAACCAAACTCTTTTAACAAACTGCCAAAGCGGATGTTGGCGCTATGTACGACACGAGATTGATTGAGCTTAATCTCCGAAGCGTAACCTTCTTTTGCAAAGGCTTGGTGGATCAAACGGGCGTACCTCGCGAGATCATAACGCTCAGGTGCTTTTTCGAGAGCGAAATCCAGATCCTCCGAGTAGCGGGGCAATCGATACAAGAAACGTAAACAGGTACCGCCATGAAAGGCAAGAGGAATCATCGCTCCGGCATTCTGCATGAATCCTAAAATTCGCGCTTGTAAATACTCACGCAGAATGTTTCTGCCCTGGAGGGCATGATCGGCTGCTCGGATGAGTTCCCGGACATAGTCTTTCATAATGTTACGGATTCCATCATTTCCGATCGCGCTAATTCACTGATGACCCCCACCGCTCTACGGAGTTTTGATTTTTTGGATTTCTCTGCAATTTGCTCAAGTTGCCGGAGGTCCAAACGGTCCATGTTTTGCAAGCGAAGTTCTTCCAAATACCTTTGCGACTCAGCCCCGTCACGCAGGTAAATCAGATCCAAAAGGGCTTTTTCCGGACCGGCAATAAAGGCGCGTTGTGATTCGGGTAGATCGATGGCGCTGTATCCCCAAAAGAACCGTTGCTGAATGTGCCGGAAATCGAAATTTCCAAGTGCCGTCCGCAGGGTCTGTGGACGCACGGCAGTAACACTGGTAGTTTGAGGCACATATTCGGGAATCATTCCATAGAACGCCAGCGCGGACTCCAGGCTCACATAGGAAGGAGCAACCATCCGATTTGCCAGCAGGAAAGGATGTGGTTTGGTCTTTTCATATGGCGGCGCCAGTGAATAGAGACCTCTTCTCAATTTGAACAGCTTCCCCGACCTGGTCCAACGAACCAGTTGCACGCGCACTTCTTCCGGATCCACATCTCCCGACAAGAGAAGTCCCGAATCAAATACGGGCTCGTCTCCGACAATGCTCAGCAGATCCTGGAATCTCATATCATTTACTTATCATAAATGATATATAAGCGCAATAGATTTACTTTCTTACTTCGTCGCCTTTGTGTCTTTGTGGTGAATTCCTACCCATGTTGCGGCAGAGCCAGACGCCAAGCGTGATCGATGCGAGCAGGATTGCGAATGCGATCACACGTGTGACAAACGCAAGTGCAGTGTCGGCATTCAGCAACCCGATGGTGGAAAGCAAGTAGTGCCAGTCGTGTTCCGGTTGATCGGAGAGTCCCAGCAGCGGAAGATTCTGCGCGCGCGCATCTCCCATGTATTTGGCCACGCTGAACGAACAGTAGGACAGCCAGCAGCCGGCCACGGAGAGGCCGAAGTAGTCGCGCTGACGAAGTAGAATGAAGCCGGCCGCAACCGGAGCGGCCAGTTCCGTGATGGTTCCACCCGCAACCATCAAGAACTTTCCAAGCGGTGAAAACAGCAGGTGCCCGATCTCGTGAATGCCGAATGAGATGCCTTCAAAGATGCTTGCGTAATGCGAATCGGTTCCATAACGAAAACCTGCATAGGTGAGATACGCGAGAAGGATCGTCCGCCAGATCCAGGATTTTCCTTCGCACCAATCCAGCGCGTCGATTCTCAGATTCTCCCACATGAAAAAGATTCTTATTTCCCGCCATTCCCCATCTTCTATCTTCTATCCTCTATCTTCTATCCTCCATCCTCCATCCTCGCCCTTGTCTTTGTGGTGTATTTCTACAGATACTTGATTGTCCAATCGATCAGTTTCTTCATCTTCTTTGTGTAAGGCGGATAGAAAAACGTCATGGCGCCGCGTTTTGGCTGATGCAGTACGGCGCGCTCGTTCGAAAACGCCTTGAACCCGTGATAGCCGTGTGAGTTCCCGATCCCGCTTGAGTTGACACCGCCAAAGGGAAGCTCCACATTGGCAAACTGGACCGCCACATCGTTGATGCAGATATTGCCGGATGAGGTTTCGCGCAGGACTTTTTCGATGAAGTGGCTGTCTCTACTAAAAATGTAGAGTGACAGCGGTCGTTCCTTCGAGCGAATCAGCGCCAGCGCATCTTCCAGGGAACGGTACGGCAGCACCGGTAGAACCGGTCCGAAAATCTCTTCCTGCATGATGCGGCTTTCCGGTGATACATTAGAAAGAAGGGCCGGTGCAACGTATCTCTCAACGTCCATGCCGGCTTCCGTTTCCAGTTTGGCGCCTTGCTGGACAGCGTCCCGGATCAAGGTCCGGATGCGGGCCTGATGCCCCGCGGTGATGATCCGGCAGTAGTCGGCGCTGGTTGCGGGATCGCCGTACATCGCCTGGATCATTTCCTTGGCCAGCACGATAAATTCACTCTGTCTGCTTTCCGGGATCAGCAAGTAATCGGGCGCGACGCAAGCCTGCCCGGCGTTGATCAATTTTCCCCAGAGTATCTTGCGGGCCGCTTCCTTCAAATCAAAGGACGAATCGATCAGAACCGGCGATTTGCCTCCAAGTTCCAGAGTCACGGAGGCTAGGTGTTTTGCGGCAGCCTGCATCACAATCTTTCCCACAGCCGAACTGCCCGTAAAAAAGATGTGATCAAACGGCAATTCCAGCAGCGCTGTTGCGACAGTCTGATCTCCTTCAAACACGGCAACTTCATTTTCCTGAAACGTTGCCGAGATCAGCTCTCCCATAAAACGCGAAGTATTCGGACTGTGCTCGGAGGGTTTCATGATGATGCAATTCCCGGCGGCCATTGCGGATACCAGAGGACACATCGCGAGCTGGAACGGAAAATTCCACGGAGAAAGAATCAATACGGATCCTTTCGGCTCGAATCGAACTTCTCCCCGGGCGCCCAGGAAAGTAAGCGGATTGCGGACCGGTTGCGGACGCATCCAGCGATGAAGATTCTTGCAGGCGTGTTTGATCTCGGTAGTTACTTGAAACAGTTCGGTGAGACCTGTCTCGTGCACCGGTTTGCGCAGATCATCCAGAAGCGCCTTTTCCAGACCTTCTCTGCGCGCCAGGATGGCTGCGTGAAGCTTCTGCAGTTTTTCGATCCGTTGCCGCGCGGTGGTGTTGCGGATCGCTTGACAGTTGGATTTCTGTTGTTCGAATACCCGGTTGATTTCCACGCAACGATTTTACACCAACCGTATGGAGTGGCGGGCGTCCCTGCACGCAGGAATCCCAATTGCCACCCGGAATGGCGGGCGCGGAGGCCCGCCTCTCCAATCCGAGGTTTCCTAATAGACCGTGATCCCTTTAAATGCCGCCGTTTTTGCCTTGTTGCTTTGGGACCACACACGGAATCCAACGTTTCCCGAAGGGGTTGCGGCAGCATTCAGCGTAATGATTAGCGTTCCGTCCACGGTTACCTGGAAGTCGGCACCGTTGTAGCTCATCTTGATGTGGTAGTTGGTGTTCGCACTGACAGTGCGCGCAACTGTCTGTGTTGCGATAGTGGTTCCGCCGGATACCTGGTTTAGCGCAAACTTGTTCTTGTCATCCCAGACTTGTAGTTCCACATAGGTGGATGTATTTTGACGCCATCCCAAAACCGAAGCTCTCCCGGATCCGGTTGTGATTTTCACATCGGTTTCAATGGTACATACAGTGCATCCGCCGAAGTTGGGCGAAAGCGCCTTTCCATTTTTTGTACTGCCGGTGAGATCCCCGTTCACGACCGTCCATGTACCGGCGGTAAACGTCCAGCCGGAAGCATTGCCGTCTTCAAAATCATCGGTAAATAGCGCTGCCGTATTACTTACATTCACCGTTATCGGCGATGAATCGGTGCTGTGTCCTGCATTGTCAAAGGCCCTGCTTTTCAGTGAGTGGTTTCCGTTTGCGACAGACGTCGTATTCCAGGAAATGCTATAGGGAGACGAACTGTCGGTGCTCAGGAGCACGCTGCCGTCGCGGTAAAACTCCAAACGGTTGATTGAGCAATCATCCGTTGCGCCGGCTGCCACATTGATCGTGCCGCTGACTGTC
>CAZDDB010000287.1:0-4890 GCA_964504105.1 uncultured Acidobacteriota bacterium | reverse complement strand
TTTGATTTTTGATAGTTGATCTTTGATATTGTAAGGGTGATTATTTCGTTCGAAACAAAGAAGAAAAGTATTCCGCTTTTCGTGATTCCTGCCGGTTGTCTTGTTTTTGCCCTTCTTTTTGAGAGTCGCTGGCAGTACTGCATCGGGATTGCGCTGGCGCTGATCTTGTTTTTGGGCAGCTACGGGGCGGGAAAGAGGCTTTCCTTTCTCTTCTTCAAGACAGCGGATCAGAATCTTTTTTTCCCCCTTGGCATCGGGAGTGTGTTGGCCGTCTCGTTTCTGCTGGCCCAGTTTGCGATTACGCCTTTGGTCTTGTATTGCATTTGGTGTGTGCTTGCCGTTCTGAGTTTTTTTGAGCTTCCTGTACTGAATTACCGGATCGGGCGCTCCTATTTTTGGGCGGCGCCGTTCGCGCTATTTGGTCTCTGGCAAGCATGGACCCCGGAGACGCACTCTGCTGCGCTGGAAAATGCTCTAGGGCTGTCTCATCAAATTCTTGTCGCAGGGAAATGGATGGTTTTCCCGGATTTGTTCTACTCGGCATTTCCACCGTTTGGTCAAGTGTTGACATTACTTTTTTCCGGTATGAACAGCGACACCGGTGTGCGGTTATTCTGCCTGGCGCTTCTATTTCAGATTGTTTCCGTTCTGGTTGGTTTGCTCCGCTGGTTGATTACCGAACCGGTAATTGGCGGAGGAAACGGGAGAGATCACGAGCAACAGGTGGACTTCCTTTACATGTCCAAAATGGAACTGATGGCCGTTCCTCTTCTGATGCTTCCTGCGGCATGGCTTTCGATTAATCTGGGTCCGGCAGATCTCCTGGCCTCCCTTTTCTTTTGCGCCGGGATTGCAACAATCGTAAAGGAATTTCCGGTACTTTCTTCCCGGAAAGGAGTGACTGCGGCCTTGCTCTTTTCGTTTGCCCTCTGGACGAAATACGCGTCGGTCCTGTATGTTGTCCTGCTGATCGTTCTGTGGTTTTCACTTTGCGGCTGGAGTTTCTCGCGGGAGAATTGGAAACAGGTAGGATCTCTTCTCCTGCTGATTTTCCTGTTCTGGATGCCTTTTCTTATTCGCAATGCTGCGGCGCTCGGCGATCCGCTCTACCCTTCGCTGGCGGGTGTTCTTTCGGACCGAAACTGGGGGCCGGCACAGACACAGGCGCTGGAAAGCGATCTGCTCGCGGGGGAATCGCAGGGAATTGCACCGGTTCTCCTGACACCGTTCTTTCTACTGTTCCAGCCCTCCCGGTATGGCTACGCGGCCGGAACCGGCGCGGTTGTACTGGTGTCTCTGATTCTTTATGTATTCTCCAGGAAAATTCGCGCAGTGAACCGGATTCTGGTTTACCTGCTCTTTTGCTATCTGGTCTGGCTCCATACCTTCCGCGATTTCGCTCAGTTCTTGCCCCCACTCTTCCTACTGTTTTTGACCAGCTATTTCGGTTTCCGCCATCTTGCAATCCGTTGGCCAAAGTCCATTGCGGCAGTCTGGGGTGTGTGTGGTCTTGTAAGCGCGTCGGTTCTTCTATCTTCAAGCCCTGTGATTGGCTGGATTATGCCGGGCGAGTCATCGCAGTCCTTTCTTGTACGGCGGCTGGATTATTATCCGTTGGCAGAACGCATCAACAAAGAGCAACATCCGCAAAAGATCTGGATGCTCGGCGAGACAAGAACCGCGTACTTCAAGAATCCACTGATTGTTTCTTCCGCTTACAATCAAGACCCGGTGCTTGCTGATCTGAAGAGAATCGAACAGCCGCAGGAGATCGATTCCTATTGTAGACAGAAGGGCATTCGGTTTATCGTTTTTAATCAGCGGCAATTTTTCAGACGTTATGGGCTCGGGGGAATTGGTAGGTTTTCAGAAAAAGAGATTGGTGTTGTGCATGATTTCCTCTATCGTTACACCAGGCTGGTTCAAATGTCAGGCGAGGTGACTCTTTTTGAAGTCAAGAACCAGGACAGCTGGTAGGGGCGGGGCTTGTCCCCGCCCGCATAGAGGAGGGCGACCACAAGGGTCGCCCCTACCACCCCTCTTGCGTTTGTACCCCCTTTTGTCATAAGATTTCCGGTCCGCTAAAAAGAACTTACCTACTTACAGGAGGATCAAAAATTGAAAGTGAAAATGTTTGCAGCAATTGCTGCGTTTGTTTTGTGTTTGCCCATTTCTATTCTCTTTGCCGATGACATGTCAGCAAATGACAAGATGATGCAGGAAGAGATGATGAAAAAGTGGCAGGCTTTTGCCACGCCCGGTGATGTCCACAAGGTAATGGCCGGAATGGTTGGCACCTGGGATACCGTCGTAAAGAGCTACTCGGAGCCAAGCACGCCGGAAACCAAGGGAACATCCACATTCACGTCGATCATGGATGGCCGTTATATCCAGGAAAATGCCGAAGGCAATTTCATGGGGATGCCTTTTCATGGAATTGGAACCTTTGGGTATGACAACGCCATGAAAAAGTATGTTGGCAGTTGGGTAGACAACATGGGTACCGGCATCATGGTGAACTGGGGAACCAGTGACGATGGCGGCAAGACGATCAACTGGATGGGAAAAGCCACTGATCCGATGACCGGAACCGAACAGAATTACAGAAGCGTCATGCACAAGATGACCGACGATCAGTATCATTTCGAGATGTACGGTCCCGGTATGGACGGCAAAGAAATGAAAATGATGGAGATCACCTACACCCGCAAGAAATAACTGTTTTTCAAGGGCGGGCCTTTGCGCCCGCCCTTCTTCCTCTCCTTTCAAAATCCTTCGCGCTCTTGGTGAGCTGCGTGGTTGATTTCGTCTTTGGCCGTTTTGTTTCGATGGTTCCCGTCAATCGTGTTAACATAACGCACAACCTCAATTGGAGAGGTTCACGAAGAATGGGAGACCGATTTACCGGAAAGGATGCAGTGATTGCGGCCATTCTGGCCCTTTTTGTTTTGTGCACATGGCTGCCGCGTCTCAAAGGACCGGTCGTGCGTACGCTATTTTTCTTTCGGGAGATTCTCGCAAAACGTTTTGGGGCGTGGAGTCATGCTCCGGGATTCGCGGTTCTCTTTGTCGTCTTTCTGTTGGAGGGCGTGGTCCTTTCCCAGTTGTACCGGTTCAGTCATCAGGAAGTGGTTTACAGCGCGAAGAACGGCGAACCCATCCGTTTCCGCTGGTTTTACTATGATCCGGCCCAGCAGGCGCTGGACCAGGCGTTGGATTGGTTCAAGGGTAATGGCGATCCATCGCGAGTTGTGGTTGCGATGAGTACCGACCACGTTTACTTAAGAACGGGAATGAAAGCTGTAAAACCTCCATACACTTCCGATGTTGCGAAGGCGGAAAAGCTTTTGGAATCGATCCCGGCAGGCTACCTTCTGCTGGATGACACTCATCCAAAACTTACGATTGAGTTTACCGCTCCTCCTGTCGGAAAGTATCCGGATCAATGGAAACCGGTGTATTTAGCGCCGCAATCTGTGCAGCACGCCGTACGTGAGTATCAAAAGCACGCTCACTGGAGAGAGGACAATGTTCCGCTCGATGTCCCCAGTATCTACGAACGTGTCGCGCCGGCGGCCTGATGGCACGGAACCTCGGTCACCGCTCAAGAGACAAATGCACTCACGATCACTGAAGTGCCTCGTCAGGGATTCATAGGAGAAGCATCGGGGCGGCCCTTGAGCCTGGAATTCCCGCTGATCTCTTCCAAACCAGAACTGCGGCCTGCTTTGAACGCAGGCACCCTATGTTGTCGGTTCGCGATTTGGTATCAGTACGCGGGCCAACGAAGATCCTTCGTCTGTGTCTTGCCGTTTTCTTAGCCGCGCGGTTTACTTGCTGTAGAATTGCTGCAGAAGTACGATGTGAAAAGATGAGACTCACAGAAGGCACATGTTTAGGCCATTATGAGATTGTTGCGCCGCTCGGAGCCGGCGGCATGGGCGAAGTGTATCGCGCAAAAGATCCGCGCCTGGACCGCGAAGTGGCGATCAAAGTACTTTCCGAAGGGCTTGCGCAAAATCCCGAGGCGCTCAAGCGTTTCGAGCGCGAAGCAAAAGCACTTGCTGCGCTGTCTCATGCAGGCATCGTAAGCATTTTCGACATCGGTACACAAGATGAGACCGTCTACGTTGTCATGGAGTTGTTGCAAGGAAAGACCCTTCGCGCGGCCATAATTTCAGCGTTCCCATGGCAAAAAGCGCTTCCCATTGGGATTGAAGTGGCCGAAGCTCTTGGCGCAGCGCATTCGAAAGGCGTAATTCATCGCGATCTGAAACCGGAAAACATTTTCCTTACTTCCGATGGCCGCGCAAAGATCCTTGATTTTGGGTTGGCAAGGCTGAAACCGGTCGTTTCACAACAGGAACTAAGCGAAGCAGAGACGGCCTCTCATACCGAATCAGGAGTCTTAGTCGGGACGGTCCCTTATATGTCGCCTGAGCAACTACGGGGAGAATCTGTAGATGCGCGTACCGACATCTTTGCTTTTGGCTGTGTGCTTTACGAAATGCTCGCAGGAAAACGTGCCTTTTGCGGCAATACAGCCGCCGAAACTGTTGCAGCGATTTTGAAAGAAGAGCCGCCATCTGTGGCTGAAACCGCAAGGGAGATCCCTGTGGAACTGGAGCGGATCATCCAACATTGTCTGGAAAAGGATTCTGCGCACCGGTTGCATTCGGCGCATGATCTTGCTTACGACCTGAAAGCAATTCTGGCGGGCACGTCAAAGTCTGTGCGGCTAGTGCGTCCAGGCCGTACGCCCGCACACGTCGCGATTTGGATTTCAGTGTTGGTATTTGCAATTGCAACTTTACTTGTTGGATTGAATGTGGGTGGCATCCGTGAAAAATTTCTGTCGCGACCCGGTTTGTCGCAAATTCGATCCATCGC
>CAZDDB010000286.1:0-4903 GCA_964504105.1 uncultured Acidobacteriota bacterium | reverse complement strand
GCCCAGTACATCCGAGCGTACGGACCCGTCATGCGGTTGAGGATCATGAATTTTTCATACTTGTTTCCGCTGTACCATGCGGTGAATGTTTCCATCATGTAGCCATACGCAACCAGGAGTCCGGTTGCAAGCATCACCTTCGCCATATTTTGCAAGTGCCGCATTGTGATGAACCCTTCGAGGCCATAAATCGCGCGGATCGGAATGGTAAGAGTCAACACCATCGCAAATCCGGCATAGATGGCGCCGGCGACGAAATACGGTGGAAAGATGGTTGTGTGCCAGCCGGGAATCACGCCCACTGCGAAATCGTAGCTGACGATTGTATGTACCGAAATCACAAGGGGAGTCGACAATCCTGCGAGCAGATTGTAGGTTGTCTCATATCGATGCCAGTGCTTAGCCGAGCCACGCCAGCCCATGGCCAACATGCCGTAAATTTTCCGCGGTAATAGATTCCGGGCGCGATCACGCAGGGTAGCCAGATCGGGGATCAGACCGACATACCAGAACAAGAACGAAACCGTGGCATACGTGGATACCGCAAATACGTCCCATACCAGAGGACTGCGGAACTGCGGCCAGATCCCCATGGTGTTCGGATATGGGAACAGCCAGTAAGCAAGCCAGGGACGGCCCATGTGCATGATCGGAAAGAGTCCGGCGCATGCCACAGCGAACAGAGTCATCGCTTCGGCAAAACGGTTGATCGATGTGCGCCAGGATTGCCGCAACAAAAGCAGGATGGCGGAGATCAGCGTTCCTGCGTGCCCGATCCCGATCCACCAGACGAAGTTGATGATGTCGAACCCCCAACCCACCGGCACATTGATTCCCCAGACCCCTACGCCGACAAATAGAAGTGTGGCAATGGTGTAAAGGAGCCCCATTAATAGCAAAAAGGCGATTCCAAATCCGACGAACCATCCGAGCGGAGGCCGGCCCCCGAGTACAATCGCGCTGATCTTATCTGTAACCGACGCAAATGTGTGGCCCGGTTCGATAATCGGGATCTGTACACGATCTGGTTCTGCGGTTGAGAGAATCTCTTCGCTCATTCTTCTATCTCTGGATTCGGATTGCGCAGGTGCGCCAGATACGTTGTGCGCGGCCGCGTGTTCAGATCTTCCAGCAACCCGTAGTTCAAAGGCTCAGCTTTCATTTTGGAAACGCGGCTGTTGGGATCGTTGATGTTTCCGAATACGATTGCCTGGGCAGGACATACTTGCTGGCACGCGGTCTGAATTTCTCCATCGCGCACCTGGCGATTCTGTTTTTCCGCCTCGATTTTTGTTTCGTTGATCCGCTGGAGACAATAGGTGCATTTTTCCATGACTCCGCGCGAACGGACAGTAACATCGGGGTTCTTCTGCATCTTCGAAACGGGAGTAATGTAATCGGAATAGAGGAAGAAATTGAATCGGCGCACTTTATATGGACAGTTGTTGGAACAGTACCGCGTACCCACGCAACGGTTGTAGACCATCACATTGAGTCCTTCGGAATCGTGCACCGTAGCTGTTGCCGGGCAAACAACTTCGCAGGGCGCATTTTCGCAGTGCATACAAAGAACAGGCTGGTGAAACATTTCCGGATCTTCCAAGGGCCCTTCGTAGTAACGATCGATCCGGATCCATTGCATTTCGCGGCCGCGGAGCACCTGCTCTTTTCCAACCACTGGAATGTTGTTTTCTGACTGGCACGCAACCACGCAAGCGTTGCATCCGACGCAGGCGTTCAGATCAATCGCCATCCCCCAGGAGTATCCGTCATATTTGTAATTGGGATACAGGGTGAGATCCTTTGCAGGTGCTTCTTCCATTTCTTTCGCAAACTCCGGGTGTTTCTCGTATTCGTGCAACGAAGCGCTGCGAACGAGATGGCGTCCTTCCATCAATTGATGGTTTTGGGTGCACGCAATCGAATATCGTTGTCCGGTTTTCTTGAGCGTTACGCCGCTGCCGGACCATAGCGCGTTTGAAGGACGAATCGCATACGCGTCGAATCCGGCGCCTGTGCCCACACGGCCTGCGCGTGTACGGCCATATCCAAAGTGTATGGTAATCGTGTCTTCTGCCTGGCCCGGTTGAATCCAAACAGGTCCGCGGATTTTGCGTCCGAAGAATTCCAGCTCCGCAACATCTTCACTTTGCAAGTCCAGCTTCTGAGCCGTTGCCGGACCAACGATCACCGTGTTATCCCATGTAATTTTTGTCATCGGCTTCGGCAGCTCTTGAAGCCAGCCGTTATTCGCGTAACGGCCGTCATAGATGGATGGATCCGGACGGAACACGATTTCAAGCCCGCCGGATGTCGTAGTGGCGGGCCTTGTGACCGCCCTTCCGATCTCTTCAACATTCACAAGTACGGTTTTCGGCACAAAAGCCGTATCTGCGATGAGACCGTCATGCAGCGCTTTGCGCCACTTCTGATCAAAGTCTGAAGCCAGCCGGCTCTTCCAGTAGCTCTGGACGATTTCATAGGATGTTAGCTCAGGATGTCCATCGATTGCCGCCAGAAGCTCATGGTAGGATTTGCCTCCATATAGAGGCGCAATCAATGGCTGAACAATGGATGCGGTGCCGTCGTAGGCGCGGGTGTCGCTCCAGGATTCCAGATAATGTGTTTCCGGAATGTGCCAATCACACAGAAAGGAAGTTTCGTCTTCGTACAATCCAGCGCGGATACGAAGCGGGACTTTCGCCAGGGAATCTTTGAAGTTCAGATTTGCCGGAGTATTGAAAACAGGATTTCCTCCCAGAATCAGCAGTGTTTCGACAACTCCGCTATTCATGTCGTTGATCAGCTGCTCTATCGATTCGATCTGCGGGGCCGGGTTTGCTTCGGTTGGTTCGGTATACACGACCGTTTTGTCCGCATTGGCCAGTGTCCGGTTGATCAGATGCGTCATGGCATGAACTTCCGGCGGTTGAGAATCGCCCGCAAGTACGAGGCCGGCTCCCGAATGCCGTCGAAGATCCTTCGCTACAGCGGCAATCCATTTTGCGTGCCGGCCTTTTGACGAAACAAATCCCGATGCTCCAAGTTCCGCGCACAGATCGCGGACAAATCCCGGAATTTCGGATGGGCGCAGAGCCAGACGATGATCGGCCCTTGCGCCTGTATTCGAAGGAGTAGATTCGATGCAATAAAGTCGATTCATCGACTTTTTGCCGCCCTGGACCGTGCGTCTGCCGGTAAAATCGCGGACATACCGAAGGTAGCCCGGACCGCTATTCAGAAAATCGCTGTCGATCGACAGGATTACATCGGCGTCTTCGAAGCGGTACTGCGTTTCTACAGGCTCGCCAAACGCCATTTGCGCGCCTTTGCGGGCCTGATCCCGGTTCACCGGCTCGTACTGGTGCCATCGGGCGCCGGGCAGCTTCGCAAGCAACTGGTTGAGTTGATCCGCCAGAGTTGGAGAGCAGATCGTCTCCGTTAGAATACGCAGTCCAGCACCGGGAGTCGGCCGCTGCTTTTCGATATCCATCCGCAAACGAACCACATCGTAAAACGCGCTCCACGAGCTGATGTTCCCCAGATTGGTGATCGCCTGAGAGCGATCCGGATCATACAGCGTCAGCACAGATGCCTGCGCAAAAATGTCAGTTGCTCCAAGGCTTGCCGGATGATCGGGATTTCCTTCAATCTTTGTCGGGCGTCCCATGTGACTTTCCACCAGCAGACCGGTGGCAGCTCCGCCAAGCGTCATGGCCGTAGCAAAAAAGAGAGGTTTCCCGGGGATGATTTCTTCAGGCTGACGAACGTAAGGAAGAATCTTCTCGACCGGCTGTCTGGTACAGCCACTCAACCCTGCAAGCGCGAGAGAAGCGCCCATCATTTTCAGAAAATTGCGGCGGCTGAAATCATCGCTCCACTCCGCGGCGCTCTCCGGAAACTCGCGATGCAGTACTTCCTGGAACTCCTCCGTGTTCGCAAGTTCTTCCAGGCTTCGCCAATACTGACGGCCGGAACTTCCGTCCAGGTTGATCCTTTTCGTTAAATCGAGATCCTTTCTGATTCCACTCATCGATGACACGTTGAACAATCAGTTAATTGTTTCGGACTTAGAATGTGATATTTTTTCACGAGTTCCCGTCCCATCTCTTCCTGATTGTCAGGCCGGTTCCATGCAAGGTTAAATACTTCTTCTTTTGGCCTCACATACCGTTCCGGATGGCGGTGACAATCTAAACACCATTCCATCTGGAGTGATTTTTCCTGACGCATCAGGGGCATTTTTTGGACCGGACCATGACATGTGTCGCATCCGACTCCCTTGTTGATATGAATGCTGTGATTGAAGTAGACGAAGTCGGGTAAGTCGTTGACGCGAGTCCATTCAAGCGACTTGCCTGTCCGGAAACTTGAACGAACCGGCTCAAGATACGGACTATTTGCCCAGATCTGCGAATGACAGTTCATGCATGTTTTGGTGGGGGGGATCCCGGCGAAATTTGATTCTTCCACCGATGTGTGGCAGTAGCGGCAATCGATTCCGATTCCGGCAACGTGGTGTGCGTGACTGAATTGCACCGGTTGCTCCCGCACAATGCCGGCCTGCGTAACGTACCCCGAACGGTTTACGCCTGCCGTAACCCAGGCCAGCGCGGCAATGATAAACAGTGCTCCAAAGATACTGAATTTGGAGATGGTGTTCGTGCTCCGATGAAAGATCTGAGGCATCGCCCGAAATATTACCCCAAGTGGAACAAAAATCAAACAAGCACCGTTGCGCGGGCGTCTCGCCTGCCGTTATCAAAGTGCACTCCTGTTTGCCTGGCGACAGGACGTCCTCGCTCCGGTACAAACGGAACATTGAGCAATGCCGCGTGTCCAAAGTTGTTTATGACGGCGTGAAGGAGGGTTTTATGTGGGATGAAACTTTGATTGAATCGAA
>CAZDDB010000285.1:0-4903 GCA_964504105.1 uncultured Acidobacteriota bacterium | reverse complement strand
ATTCGAATGGATCTATGCGAAGAGAGTGGAAACATTCGCTGCCATGACCAATCTTCCCCGGGAGCTGCGGGATCGATTGTCCAGGGAACTTTCCATCACTCTTCCGGTTCCGGTTGGGATGCAGCAGTCCCGCGACAACACGACCAAATACGCGTTGCAGGTAGGAACCGAAACGATCGAAGCGGTTCACATGCCGGAGGAGAGACGCGATACAGTCTGTCTTTCCAGTCAGGCAGGATGTTCTTTCGGATGCAAGTTTTGTGTCACCGCGCGGATGAATCTTCACCGCAATTTGACGGCCGGTGAAATTGTAGGTCAGGTGTTGTTTATGCTGAAACAACACGGCAGGGCCCCGCGGCTAAATCTCGTTTTTATGGGAATGGGAGAGCCTCTGCACAACTATGCAAACGTTATGAAGGCGTTTCGCATCCTGATTCATCCTCGGGGTCTGGCAATTTCGCCCCACCGCATCACAATCTCTACTGTCGGGTATATCCCTTCGCTTCTCCAGCTAAAGGAAGAACCGGTCATCCCGAATCTGGCAGTATCCCTCAATGCGCCAAACGACAGCCTTCGTAACGAGCTGATGCCGATCAACCGGCTCTATCCGATCGATCTGCTGATGAGAACGCTGGAAGAACTGCCGCTGCGCCACCGGCAGAGGATTACTTTCGAATACGTTTTGCTCAAAGGAATCAATGATTCAGAGCAGCATGCGAAAGAGTTATTGGAAGCAACGCGAACGATCCGGTGCAAAATCAACCTGATTCCCTTCAATCCGGATCCGCATCTGCCCTACGAGCAACCGGATGATGAAACTGTAAGCCGTTTTGCGTTTGTTCTGTCGCACGGCGGACGAACGGTGGCCGTACGCCGCAGCCGTGGACGGGACATCAGCGCAGCTTGCGGACAGCTGGGTACGCAATACATCGATCCCGCCCGCATCCCGTTAGGACTAACAAGATCGGGTTAACTCGATCTTCTTCACGACACGGTCGCGGCGGCGCGTCCATTCTTTTGTCAGCGCGGCAAACCGGGTTGTCAATCCGCGGTATTTCTCCAGTTTGTGAAGCTGGACTTCGATGAGTTCCAGCGCGAGGTGGTAATCCTTGAGATCGTGTTCACACAGAATACATAGACGGCGGATGACTTCCCCGTCGCAGACGTCTTCTTGAGCCTGCGCGATCAGCCAGCGCATTTGCTCATGGTCGCGGACGCGCCGCAGATTTCGCGCCAGAGCAAGAAGCACCGGTTGTGGCGACCTGCAGCCATCCCGTACCGCACGGATCTGGTGCTCTACCGCGCGTTGATAATTCTTGTGGCGCGCGTGCAGCAGGCCCAGTGAAAAATGTTCTTCCGGAGTAAGATCGTCCGGTTGATCCGGCAGAAGCGCGGCACGCGCGGTAAGCACTGCAAGCGACAGTATGTCCCATCGATTGTGTTCCAGCACCTTCTGAATCATCGATGCATTCGCATACCGCAAATAGTCCGTGTACGCGCCCGGGATCAGATAAGAAGGAACGTCTTCCATCCGATGAAAGTTGAGAATATTTCGCTCCAGATTCGTAAGCTCGCACTCTTGAAGTCTGCGCTTCCACAGGCGTCTCGCGATAAACAACATGTCGATATGTTGTTTGCCTGCGAGCGGATCCTCGCGGCGGTGCATCAGATAGCGGTTGCGCAAGATCTGCGAATCGAAACACTTGCCGTTATACGTGATCAGAGAACGGAATCTGCCGCAGAATTCAGCGATCGCGTGTAAGTAAGCTGCTTCCTGCGCAAGATCGTGCAGAAAATACTGGCGAATCTGGAAATAGCCTTCTTCCACGAATCCAAGACCGGTCAGAAACGCGTAAGTTCCCGTGCCTCCCGCGGTGCCGGTTGTTTCAATGTCCAGAAAAACTGCGTCTCGTATGACGAAATCACAAATCGAGGAGTCCAGCGATAAAAACCGGATCATCTCTAGCGGGATTTCCGGATAGTTCTTCAGATCGATCTTTCCAGGATGATCGGTATGAATGGAATCGTTGTAGTAGGTCAGGCCATGCTGATTTTCGACCGGGGAGAGATAGCTCAAAGGCGCAGGTTTCGCGAGACGCGGTTTTTCCCCCTGCGAAGTTGTCGTCCTCAAACTTTCTAGTCGATCACGCAGTTGCATAAATCTTTCATCTAGCCGACAGGGGCGCTTGCTCTTGCACAACCAAGCAGATACATCACGACTTCTTTCGTGCGATTTGTGTGCAGTAGTGGCGCGCCGATGCAGGAAGGGCACCCGCTTTCGCATGAGCAATGGCGAACGAGCGATTCGACGGCGACAAACAGGGCATGGCGCTGTTCGTAGAGGGTCTTGCTGAAACCGATTCCGCCGGGATATTTATCGTATAGATAGATGTTGGGCTGAAACGCATCCCGTCCCTCACCGGCAGGTTTGCGTCTGCGAAGTTGATACTGATAGATTTTCCGGTCCTGGAGCGTATCAATCACAGCGAGTCCAAGATCGCGCAGATCGCACATCAGGTATATCACGGCCATACTGCGCAGCGCATATGCCAGCCCGCGCACACCATCGATCTTCTGTTCCGAATCAAATGGAGCTTCCCCGAGCACTTCTCGCGGAATTGTGAACCAGAAAGCTGTCGTGTGCCATTCATTTTCCGGCAGACTGAGCTCTCCGGCGCCGACATTTTCCAGCGAAAACAGTTTGAGTTTTTTGAACCCGACCACTTCCTCAGTAACCTGGATCTCGCCATGAGACGGATGAAACAACTCCCCTTCTTTCTGCTCAAAGATCTCGAGCGCAGTTACATCCGTGTAAGTAATGGCATCCGTGTAATAATCGGCTTCCACAGGACGAACAAACGCCTTTCGCCCTTCATAATCCAGGCGATCCACGTAATAAGGAATTCCTTCGCACATATAGATTGCTTTCTCATGTAATGTTGTGAGCGCGCTGGTGAAATCGACTTCCGCAATGATCTCGTTGTCTTTTGATGTGTCCACCACCAAAAAATTATCCGATGTGATACGCCGCAAGCTCACTGCATTTGCGGGATAGGCTTCGCTGATCCAGTGATAGGAATCGTCCGCCTGATGAAGAAAACCTTCCTCACCGAGGAACGACAAAATTTCACTCAGGTCTTCTTTGCCGAATTGTTCTTTACCACGAAACGGCAATTCGAAAGCGGCGCACTTGATGTGATCTACAAGCACGTGCAAATTTTCGGGATTGACACGCCCATGTTCGGGGGAAGCTCCAAAGAAGTACTCCGGATTGTTCATTAGAAACTGATCGACCGGCGAGGAGCTTGCAACCAGGACTGAAATCGACGGACGGTCGCGGCGCCCCGAGCGTCCGGACTGCTGCCAGGAACTGCTCACCGTTCCGGGATAACCGGCAAGAATGCTTGCATCCAGTGATCCAATGTCGATGCCCAGTTCTAATGCATTCGTACACACAACTCCTTTGATCTCCCCGGAGCGAAGTCCTGCTTCAATCTCGCGCCGAACAGACGGCAAATAGCCGCCGCGGTATCCTCGCACGTCTCCCACATGCAAAACCTGCTTTGTTTGTTTTTCCTGCAAATAGGTCAGCAGGATCTCCATAATCAGTCTGCTGGGAGCAAATAGAATCGTGTGATAATCCCTGCTCAGAAAGAAATTCGCCAGCGCCTGACTTTCTTTGACATACGATCTGCGAATCCCCAGAGCGGCGTTGACTACCGGCGGGTTGAAAAAGAAGAAGTGCTTTTCACCTGAAGGCGCGCCGTTTTCCGCAATCAAGTCCACCGGCTCTTCCGTAAGCTCCGAGGCAAGCTCATCGGGATTTGCGATCGTGGCAGAGCAGCAAATGAACTGCGGAGTGCTTCCGTAGAACCGGCAAATCCGTTTCAGGCGGCGCATCACGTTTGCGACATGGCTGCCGAAGACGCCGCGGTATGAATGCAGCTCATCCAAGACAATGAACTTGAGGTTCTCAAACAGCTTTTGCCATTTCACATGATGCGGAAGTATCCCCGAATGAAGCATATCGGGATTTGTAATCACGATGTGTCCCTGCGCGCGGATGGCCTGCCGCGCATCATCCGGGGTATCTCCATCAAAAGTAAACGCCTTCACACCGGGCGCGGCGCCATCCAGAAGGCCCTGGAGCTCGGAAAGCTGGTCCTGCGAAAGCGCTTTCGTGGGGAACAGATACAACGCCCGGGAGGCCGGTTCCCGCAGCATTTGCTGGACCACCGGAAGGTTGTAGCAAAGCGTCTTGCCCGAAGCCGTCGGGGTGATGACTACAATGTTTCTGCCGGCAGCCAGCTTCTCCCATGCCGAGGCCTGGTGGGTATACGGAGAGCCGATCCCGCGGGCGCGCAGAGCTTCTACCAGAATAGAAGGAACAGATTCGGGATATGGAGCATATTGCGGTGGCCGCGCCGGCAACACCCTGTGGCACGCAATCCGGTCCGCAAACTTGTGCTGAAATTCGGCCAACACCCCCAAAAAATCATCCATATGAGCAGCATTATAGATCGAATTAACCACAAAGACACAAAGGCACGAAGGTTTCATAAAGAGAAATTAATTAATAATTTTCGTGATTCTTTGCGCCTTAGTCCGCGATTTCGAACCAGGAAGCGCACGAAGAGTTGAACCGCCAAGCTCGCCAAGATCGCCAAGGCGGATGAGGAGTCCATGCAGCCGCCGGGCGCCACAAGGCGCCTTCACTGAAAAAGAATTTGCAAAAACAAAGCGAGTTTCTGGCGGACTTGATCAGGAAGGCCTTTTCCGCTTTGTTTTTGCAAATTCTTTTTCAGTGGGCCCAAAGGGCCGGCGGCTGCCCTTGGCGTTCTTGGCGTGCTGGTATGTTGAATCAGTTCCCTCTTTCTTTTTAAAAGAGGGAACTGTGCAGCTA
>CAZDDB010000284.1:0-4903 GCA_964504105.1 uncultured Acidobacteriota bacterium | reverse complement strand
GATAGATTCCTGATCCATCCAGATACTTTAAGGTACGCTCGTAGGTGGCCGGCTTATTGAAGGACTTGGAAACTTCTTTTAACGACTCGGGAAGCACAGACTCCAGCCCGATGTACACACCAATGCAACCCGATCCGCGCATGAGATCCACCATTTCCTTCCCTTCGAACGTCTCCGGATCCAAGAGATTTGAGGAAATCTGCGCAGCCCAGGGCACCGTGGCCTTCGCATCAATCATCGCTTGCATTAACCTACGGGAACGGTTCTTGTAATCCGGATCCACATGTCCGAATTTGTCATAAATAGCGAAGTTGTCATCCACAAAGAAAATGAACGTGCGCTTGAGCTTCTTGAGAAGCAGGATCTCTTCAACAACACTTTCGATGGTTCGAATCCGGACTTTGTCCCCAAAAAAGTTCGTAACCGTGCAAAAATCACAACCGTACGGACATCCCCGTCCCGTTTCCACCGGGGTCAAATTAAAATCAAACTCGTGAAAGCCGCTGAACCGGACCAGCTCTTTCATCACCCTGGGGATCACCGTAAACTGTTTCAGGTTTGCTTCTTCCCAGGGAATGCGCGGATAGTTCTTCAGGTCCGGTTTCGACACGCTTCGATAACACGGAAGCAGCCTGCCTCCTTCAAAATCCATTAATAGTTTCGGCCAGATATCGTCCGCTTCTCCGACCACAACACTGTCGCAGTGCTGCTGAGCCTCCTTGATGATTTCGTCCGGATCGGGTTTCAGGAAATTGCTGTCACTGCCGACATGCGGTCCTCCCATGACGACGGGGATCGAAACTTTCCGGAGAGCATCCGCAGTGTCATATGCGGTACGAACGGTCCTGGTCATTGCGCCGATCCCAACCAGATCGATTTTTTCCTTCTTTGCAAGGTCCGCAACTTCTGCGGGAGAAAGCCTTTCCGCATTTCCATCCACGATCTTAATCGTGTGAGGTTCCGCGGTTAAAGCTTTGAGCAGCCAGGGCCAGAGCACCGGCATGTAGTTTTTGGTAATCAGGTTATCAGGAATATAAAACAACAAACGCATGCGCCCTCTCTTCTCTGTTTGACAGAGCCAGGAGACGATCGGACTTACAATTTAGAGTTGGAACACTTGCAACAGGACGATTGTACTTGGTGGCAACCGGAGTTACAGCAATGTTATCGGGCCTGTCCCGCCCGTCTCTTGCTCAGACAGAATAGCACCATTCCGGCTTCAGTTCCAGCGGAGGATGAACCGCAAAGGCCGCGAGGAAATTCACCAGCTTGGTCTGCGTGAAGTCGCGCGCATCGAAGGAGAAGTGTTCTGCAAGATGCGGACAATCCTCCGCGGAAAAGACCTGGCGGCTGGGATACACTGTTCCGGCCGCCAGGCTCCTTCGGTGGCCCGAAAATTGGACCTTGACAAACATATCTGACTAGACTTAGTCTAGTTATATAGGTGATAACAATGGTAACCACAAACATCCATGAGGCAAAGACGCATTTGTCGCGTCTAGTTGAGCGCGTTGCAGCGGGAGAAGAGATCATCATTGCAAAGTCGGGAAAACCGGTAGCGAAATTGGTTCGCTATGTGCCCAGCCCCAAGCCTCGCAAGCCTGGGATTTGGAAAGGGAAGGTAAAGATCGCTGCCGATTTTGATGAACTTCCGGCAGAGATTGCGGAAGCCTTCGGAGTGAAATCGAAATGAACCTGTTGCTGGATACTCATGTGCTTCTCTGGTGGCTTGCCGATGACGCTTCACTGTCCGAGCATGCCCGAAATGCAATCATCGAAAACAGCAACATTGTTTTTGTCAGCGCGGCGACTATCTGGGAAATCGTAATCAAGAAGGGACTCGGCAAGTTAACAATTCCAGGCGATCTGCAAGGCGCCTTGAGCGAAAATTACTTTCAGTCGTTGCCCGTCACAGCCCGGCATGCATTCGCGGTTGGAAAACTTCCGCGAATTCACCAGGATCCATTCGACCGTATGCTGATCGCACAAACAAAGGAGGAAAAACTCACCTTGATTACCCGTGATCAGGAAATACAAAAATACCGCATTCCGTTCATCGGGGCATGAAAAGGAATGGTAGAGCTCTCTGCTGTCTCTGCTGCGGGTGCACGACAAATTTGTTGTAGGACTTGAGAAAGCGGTTTGTACCGCTGGCGTCTCGCCGGCCAAAACAGAGATTCCAGCTCGAGCTCTGCCAGCGTGACGCTGGCGTTACAAACCGTAAACATGCTTTCTTACAACAGGTTTGTCGTGCACCCCTCTGCTGCGGCACATTTGCACCGGGAGCTTCCGTCCTCTAGAATATAGGGCGTCATGACGGGAATGGTTACCCTAAAAGTCAAAGAAGCAAACCTGCTGCGCAAGCGTTTGCGGCACATGCTGGAGCTGCGTTCCAGTTTCGTGCAGGACCCGGGCCCCGAAACAGTGCATGATTTACGGGTGGCATCCCGGCGCGTACGCGAAGTGCTGGATTATTTCCAGGACTCCATTCCCCAGGAGTGGTATGGAAAACTCAGCGACCTCGCGAAAAGGATCACGCAAAGCCTCGGCACCCTTCGTGAAGTCGATGTCAACCTGGCGTTGGTCGCAAACCTGCGCGCAGAAAGTGCAATCCATCCGCTGTCGGCGGAACTGATGATCCATCTGCTAAACGGACAGAAGCAACTGCTGTACGAAGGTGCTCTCAAGAGCATCCGGACAAAAAAGTTCGGAAAATACGAAAAATTCCTTTCCATACTGAGAGGCTCCCACAACGCGCATCCTTCTTCGGACGACATCCTCTGCAGACGACGAGAAGAATTCTGGACATTTCCAATCCAGACGGAAATGGATGATGAGCTGCTTCACGATTTGCGGATCCGGACAAAGAAATTTCGCTATGCCGTGGAGATTTATGACCGCACTCACAATCGGAATTTGGGCCGGTTTCTCAATACGATCCGGAATCTGCAAGAGACCCTTGGCCGCATCCATGATCTGTTTGTTTTTGCACTGAAACTGGATCAGGAGGCGCAATCGTGGAGCGATCCGCAGCTGACCCTGATCCCCACTTCGCTTCAGGAACTTCTGGCCGAGCTGATCACACGCAAGGTAAAGCTTTATTCACGGGTCCGCCCGCTTTACGAACGAGTGATCGAGACGGCGCCACGCGAAATTCTGGCGGCAGCACCCAAGAAATCCCCCCAGATTGCAACCAGTGTAGAGCCGGAATCTCTTTCGCTTTCAGCGCCGCAAAGGTGATCTCGCCTTCACAACCTGCCGAAGGATTCCAGCTTCAGGAGATAGACAGAACCGTTAACCGTTTCAAAGCGCATCTGCGCACCGCCCGAACCGATTCGTCCCTTCATGTGACGGCCGCTGATATCTCCCGAGACTTGAATCGGGAAATCCGTACGAACCTTCCCATTCAGTGTCTCTGCGGACAGATCGGCGCCTCCAATCTCCGGAAGATACAGCTTGAAACTGCCGTTCACGCTTTCCATAGAAACATGAGCGGTGGCAGGTAACGCGCGGAAAGTTGCGTTCACACTCCCGTTGACGGTCCCCACTTCCACAGTAGAGGCCGCATCACGAAGTTCAATCGATCCGTTCACTGTGCTCACCTTCATGGTTCCTTGAACGCCGGTTACACCGATGTCCCCATTTACGTTTTCTACCATGTCCAGCGCAACACCCGCAGGCACCTTCAATATATATTCGACCTTGACGTTGTTGCTTTTTTTCCACTTCGGATAGACCGTCTCGATGCTGAGCCGTTCCGGTCTGGATTGAATTTCAATCTTGACCGCATCCAGGTCATCCCCCGTTTTGATCGCGCGGAGATCCACTTTGTTTTCGTTCCACACCGACAGAGTGATATCACCATTCACGTTTGCGACAGAAATCACGCCGTCCGGGTTGAAATCATAGCTCTCATGAATCTCTTCCCTGCCCGAGGCTCGTGTTGTGACCGGAAGAACCAGCAATAGGAAGATTGTCCAAAAACTCAAACAATAACGAATGCGCATACAACCTACCTCCTGCCCGATTTGACTCCACTAACTGGTCAAACGTTGCGGGGAGCAAGAATGTTCCACAAATTTTACGGTCTGTTGACGCAACGGAAACGATTCAGATCCAAAGATCATTTCATCTGTTCGGGACCGATGACAATGAACCCTTCTCTTTCAGCGGCTTCGCCAAGCCGCTTGTCAAACGTGACAAATTCCATTTCGGAAGTTCGTTCTTCGCAGGCTACCAGGGCCGCTCCAAGGTGTAACGAGTCTGCTGCACGCAGTTGATGCGTTTCCAGCAACCGATAGCACCGCGTTTTTACCAAACTGAATTGAGTAATTTCTGTGTAGCTCTGCCAGAGAGTCGTGTTCCTTACTTTCGCCGCCTGGAAGTCGTCTTTGGTAAGAGATCCGTCGCGATACTTTCTACAAAGCGCAGAATAAACCTCTACCGATGCCAGTGCCCAAACCACAATTACCGGATCAATTCTCAGAAGGTTTCGGCAAAATCGTGTCTGATCTTCACCACAAACCAGTGGGATTAACCCGGATGCATCCCAGAATCTCACCAGCCCTCTTCCCTCTCTTCCAGCAGGGCCTTTAGTACGCCTGTTTTCTTGCCCGGAGGAGGGGTATTGAGGATCGATTTCAAGAGGGAAATTTTCCCAGTTCGAACGAGCCCCTTCCGTTCCATCTGCTTCAGGCGATCTTGCTGAGAAATCCCCTTGTTGCCGGAAACCGAAGTGATCAGGGCGATCGGAATATCGCGATCCAGTACCTGAATCGTTTCCCCCTCGCGGACCAGATCCAAATAGCGACTGAGATTGTTTTTCAGATCAGATATCTTAGCCTGCTTCATAAGGCTATTATAGCTTGATTAGTCCAGAGTGACAAATCATCTACAGATTCCC
>CAZDDB010000283.1:0-4906 GCA_964504105.1 uncultured Acidobacteriota bacterium | reverse complement strand
TGGATTGATGTTGCTAACGCAGTAGAAGCTTTCTTTTTTTAGCTGCTTTTGTTAGCCGGCTTGCAAGCCGCATGCGTTTGGAGCGGTGCGCCACGCGCTGCATTTGCCCGCTGGCAAGCGCAAGCGAGCAGGCCGCCAATTGCAGCCGCCGGCGGGCGTCTGACGGGAAGGATCTCCGATTCAGAAACACTCGCGATGTGCGATCACCTGTCCAAGGCTTTCTTTCTCCTGACCGAACACAGCATTAATTGATCCAACGCGTGCTCGTACTCAAAGATATGACTTGTCTCCTTCTCTGAGCCACTGAGGAATTCAGCATCGTCATCCTTTCCGGCTGAATGATACCGGACGCCTCGTCGATAGGAATGGATATCTTGAAAGTACACTCGCCCTTCGTCTCCCGGTTCCAGATTCTTGCCAACGAAGACCATCGGCTGCAAGATGGGGATAAGCATCTCGTCGTCAGCATAGTTAAGAGAGAAGTAGACTCCGTTCTCTTGAAGCTCTCTTGCGGAGACTGGCTCCGCATAAGGCTTCAGTTCTCGCTCTTAGACATCGATTCGAGGGAAACTTTCATGATTCGACGTCTGGCAGTTCGTGAAACGAATGACTTCAGGAGATTTTTTCCTGCAACCAGAGGTTCACCAAAGTCTCAGTAGAGACCCCTCGCCTACGCGCAATGTTGTGAATCTTATGTGCGAGATCTACATCAATCCGAAAATGCCGACGTACGAGATTGATTCTTACGTCGGTGACTTCTTTGGTTTCATCCCAGTAGTCGGCAACGCTGTGTCTATCCCAGAAATCAGCCGCTTCTGCAGCGGAAGTGAAACGTCTCGGGATAGGCTCGACAGTCTTTTTTTTACTACTTTCCGGCCTTGGCATATAATTTTCTTTCCTTTGAATCCATATCCCGCGCCAGCACCGACCTTTAGAATACATCTCTTTCATGTCATTTGCATCCTCGAATTTTGTCGCACTCTCCTGATCAAAAAACGGGAGGCTTGAAGCCAGGCTTCGCGCTCCTCTTTGGCAGTATACCTGCTCTGTCGATGCACCAAGCGGCCTGCCCCTGCCCAATCAAAACCGAACTGCTTCCAGGATCACTCTTTGTTAAGCTCCTTCACTTTTATCCACATGGGAGAAGTTACCTCGTCTAAAAAATCAATGGTTTTTCTCATCTTCCGGCTTGTTGCGATCATTGCGATGCAGCAGCAGCAAATTATTCCTTATAAAAGGCAACATCCTCGGCCCGAGATTCGACTGGCCGACCGGCTGTTCTGGGTTATTTGGCCCAAGCTGTTTAAGAGTCTGGGGCGTTTGTCAGTGGAAGCGCCGGATGGAAGGAAAGCGCAAGCTCGCCGGCCCGGCAGGGCGGCTTTGCGGATTCTCTGCAAGCGCCGTGACGGAAGCGTCAGCGACGGCGCGAGCGCTTGCTCCGCAAAGCGGCCGATGACATCCAGTTTGTTTCTGCTAGGTTTCTTGAGAAGTTGCGGCCCTGGTTAGAAGACTCTTACGGGTAATGAAAATTGTGAGGAAGGAGGCGATGATCCCTGCTATCCCGACGAAGCCAAAAACATAGCCCCAAAAAATGCTTGGCGAAGGAAGGCGGGCGGGCCGTGTTAAAAGACGATCGGAAATCAGGTAAATAACTAGCAATAGATCACAGATTATCTGCGACCAGAAAATTATTTTCAACGCATTACGCCTTCTCGTATTTGCTGTTTTTTTGTGACGGACTGACGGCCAGAAGGCGAGCCCGCCTGCCATTGCCAGGAGCACGATTGACAAATACCAAATCAGAAGACGACCCCATCCAAGTAGCCACATTGTGCTTATATCGCCGCTTGCTCCCGCTGCAGCCCAGGCTGTGAATCCTTGGTTGTTACTAGCATTAATATCGGCACCGGCGTCCAGCAGAACTTTAACGATCTCTTTTCCCCCTAGAAAAGCCGCGATGATCAGTGCGCTGTTGCCATCCTTGCTTCTGTTATTCACTTGGGCGCCTTTTGACAATAGCAAATGAATGACCTTCTCATTGTCCCTATACCCGGCTGCTGCCATCAGTGCCGTTTCCGTCGTTCTTGTCTTTGCGTTAACGTCTGCGCCGTTTGCCAATAATATGTTTACCGTATCTACATTTCCGTTCGCATCAGCTGCCCAGATGAGTGCTGTTCTTCCGTTAGCGTCTGAGGCATTGATATCCGCGCCGGCTGCGATTAACAGCTGGACCATGTTCCCCGACCCCCTGTGCGCCGCATACATCAATGCCGTTATCCGGCCGTCGCTTTTGGTAGCATTCGGATCCGCACCCGCGCGAATCAACTCCGATACCTTTTGAGCTTCACCTTTTTTAATTGCATCTATCAGATCATTGTTCAAGCTTTGATTGCGAGTGTCTGCCTTGCCCGGCCAGCACAACACAACCGCTGTTAACAGCAGCCAAATGATCAGAAATTCATATCGGCGGCGGGTGCTGATCATCTATTCATCCTTTTTGTTGCAGCATCCTTGTTTTGGTGGCTTTTTCGGATGAATGATTGGGATGCCGTCGGGCTCAGGAAAATCGGGTTCAACTTTGTATGGTATTCCTTGCTTCGGGCCAACAACCCAGGTTCCGCATTTTTCCATCATTTTCTGGCAACTGCGACTTGGAAGACATCTCTTAAGAAGCGGGTCAGCTCCCGACTCATTAGCATCCTCCGCTAACTTGTCTTCTGGCTTATTGAGGTAGTCCCTGTGGTAGTTTGCGCAATCGACGCCTGAACAAGCGCAGACTGCCATCCAGAACAGGCATTGCACAGGGAATTTGATTAAGCCGGAGGGGTCTTTCCCGTTGACCGGATCCATTTCGATATACGCATAGTCCTGAATAAAGACAGGTGCAGCCAATGTTTTCCTAACATAGGAACTTCGCATTTGCTGCGTTCTCAGGCCAATCCAGCGCAGCGGATCCTCGCTTACAAACCTGCCGATTGCCGGGTTGTAATAACGTGCCCGGTAGTACATCAACCCCGCCTCAGCGGATTCACGTGCCGTGTAAGTGAAGCTGTTTTCGAGTGAACCGGACTGCGATTTGACCACGCCCCAGGCATCGTAGATGTAGCTGTTCTGGACTGTGCCGGTGGAGTCATTCAATTTGCCAATCGAGCCAAGACCGTCTGCGGTGTAGTAGGACACAGCACCGCTTTGATACATTGCCAGCGGCTCATCGATGCCGGGACCAAACGCATAATCGGCAGTCGATGAGCTGGACTCGCGCACAAGGTTCTGACCGTCATACAGATAAGTAGTCGTAACACTGCCGACCGTCTTTTGACTCCGACGGCCCAGATAATCGTATTTGTAGGATGCCGTGATACCGCCTCCGGTGATTCCCTTTATCCGGTTCTCATAATCCCACGTATTTGTGTATGTCCCATCACCGGTCATGTTGCCGTTTGCATCGTAGGTGTATGTCTTCGTTCCATCGGATTGTAACCGTTGCCCGTTTAACGGATTAGCACCATTTTTATAGTAGGAATACGTTGAAGTAGAGGCATTGACCGTGTTGGTGAGTCGGTTCCCAATGCTGTCATACGTCCAGGAGTCGATTTCGGCATTGAAGGGAGCAACATTCGGATAATCCGTGCGATTCAACTGATAATTTGCGTCGTAGTAGTAGTTGGTCAAATTTCCATCTGCAGTCATGCTGGTTCGTTGTCCAAGCATTGTCGATTGTCCGGTTGTGTTGTTCACATCGTACCCGTAAGCAAATGTTCCGAGATTTCCTGCGGATGGATGTGTGTTTGACAATTGCATCAGCCGCCCCTGATCATCATAAGTATAGTTCCGGGACTGGCCGTTTGGAAAGGAAAGCGACCCATACTGGCCGTTCAGCGTGTAGCTGTACTGAAACGATCCGGTCACAGGAGTCCAATCCAGGGTCTTGAGGCTTCCGTCCCCATAATAGCTGTATGTGACTGACGGACCATTCTGCACCGAGTAGTTTGCCACACGGTCGGATGAATCGTACGCGTAGCCCAGGGTTCCTCGCGATGCTTGCGTGTTGGAGGAAATCCGGTACGAATTGTCATAAATAAACGTGTGCGTTTCTACGGAAAATGCATCCGCCACAGAAGTCAGCTTCTGACCCAGGTAGCTGTAGGTGATTGTAACGCCACTTGGGTGCGTCTTTGTGGTCAGACGCTTCAGTCTGTCGTAGGCATACGTGATCGTCTGGTTTCTGCGATCTCGCTTCGTGTTCAACAAGCCGTCCGCATAGTATGTGTAGGCTTCGGTGGTTGAATCCGGAAAAGTTGTAGTAGTCAGACGCCTGATTCCATTGTAGGCATAGCTGGTCACGTTGTTGTTGCCGTCGGTGATTGAGGAAAGCAATCCCTTCGAATATACAAAGCTTGTTGTTATTCCTGCGGCATCGATGCTCTTTCGCAATTGCCCGTACCGATCGAAGCCTTGCTTTGTGAGTTTGCCGTTCGGATCCGTCTGATGAGTGAAGACGAAACCGCTTGCTGCGTCGTAATTGTCGTAAGAATAGGTTGTTACAAAATTAAGCGGTGAACCCACAGAAGGCTTTGGCAGCGTCACAGACGTAATGCGATCGAGCGCATCGTATGCATAACTTGTCATATTTCCAAGGGGATCGGCAACAGAAGAGACACGCCCGACCGAATCCCGCGCATACTGGTAGACGGGGTTTGGACCGGACGTCGAGTTGGGTGGATAGCTCACAGAAATGAGATCACCGGTGGATGTATTGTAATTGTAAGAAGTGACTCCTCCTGAAGCATCGATAACGCTGAGGACCTGTCCGGCCGTGTTGTATGTGTATGTGGAAAGCGTATCAAGCGTCACGCCGTCGGATTGTACGCGATAGACGTGGAAGAGGGCGCCTGGTGCAGCGCTT
>CAZDDB010000282.1:0-4957 GCA_964504105.1 uncultured Acidobacteriota bacterium | reverse complement strand
GGAGCCGGTTCAGGCGGGTGAGACCGGCTCCCATCCGTTTGGGGAAGATCCTCATTGATCTCCCACCATTTGCCATTTTTGATTGCTGAACTTCCAAAGTGACATTCTTGCGGTCGGACCGTACAACACAATGGCGTACATTTGCTGCCGCGACCGGCACGCCAGATACAAAGTACCCGAAGAAGAATCACCATTTGGAGAAAATGAAATGATGTCTGACTTCCCGAATCTTACCGGGTCTCCTGCGTCAAGCACTCCCTTTTTGGGAGGGATTTCCGGGATGCTTTCCGTCAAAATGCCCGGTGCAAGATCGCCGGAAGCACGCTCCAATTGCATGGGAGTACGGAAGGATTGATCTTTCTGCTCCAGAATGTCGCGTTGACGGATACCGTTCGCGTTGCCGTCCAGATAAAAAGAGAGAAGGTAAGCGCCGGATGTTTTTCGTAACACCGCGCCGGCATAGACCCTTTCGTTCAGCGCCTTCCAGCGACATGTTTCCAACATCGAAAACACCTCCTTTGCAAAAAGATCGAAATCTCGTTGACGTTCGGTGCTCCGGAGATTACCGGTCCCGAGAAAGACCATCATTCCGATGAGAGCGAGCACCACGAGCAACTCCAGCAAGGAATGTCCACCTGTCATCCGGTACCTCACAATCTTAGAAACGGGGGAGCTGTCCGGTGTTCTGCCGGACCACGCTCCCCCTTCCAGGTGACCCTGGGTGTTTCAGCGTGTGGAGTGGAATGTAGGGCTACTTCACGGTGATCAGGTTTTTAAGCTGTTCGAACTTCTTTTCGCCGATCCCCTGCACAGCTATCAGGTCGTTCGTGCTCTTGAAGCTTCCGTTCTTCTGCCGGAACTCAAGGATCTTTTTCGCGAGCGAGGGACCGATCCCGGGAAGCCGTTCCAGGTCTGACTGACCTGCCGTATTGATGTTTACAAGCGACTTACCGGTCTCCTTCTGATCCGCCGTTTGCGCTTGAAGCGACGCGTTGAGCGAAAACAAAAGCACCACAATCAACAGAAAACTTTTTGTTACCAGTTTCATTCGTGTCCTCCTTTGGAATTGTTTCCGTTTAAGACTTAGAGCAAACCCAATGCCAACAAGCACTCCGTCCTTCCAGTGGTGCGGACACGATTCAGCCGAGGTTGAGCAAAGGCATTGTCACAGGTAAGGCCCTACGCTACTATAAGTTGCGGGTGTAAACGCTATTTTGCAGGAGACGACATGATTTCACTTCAGGATCAAGTGATCGTAATCACGGGCGGATCGCGCGGGATTGGAAAAGCCGCCGCGATTCTGATGGCACGCGCCGGCGCGGACATTGTTTTTGATTTCCGCCGCGATGAGAGCGCAGCAGAGGAAGTGCTGGCAGCAATCCGGCAAACAGGACGAAGAGGGATTGCTGTGAAGGGTAATATTGCGGAAGATGCGCATTGCAAGGAGCTGATTGATCGTACCGTGCGGGAGTTCGGCAGGATCGATGTGCTGGTAAACAATGCCGGAATCTGGACGCATGGTCCGATCGATGAAATGCCGGAAGACGTGTGGCGTGAAACGATTGATGTGAACCTATCCGGTCTTGTTTATTGCACGCGATATGCAGTTCAGCAGATGAAAAAACAGCGATCCGGGCGCATCATCAACATCTCTTCTACTGCGGGACAACGCGGGGAAGCATTCCATTCGCATTATGCCGCCACAAAGGGCGCAATCATCTCGCTGACGAAATCGTGGGCCGCTGAGCTGGCGCCGGACATTCTGGTGAATTGTGTTGCGCCGGGTTGGGTAGATACGGACATGAGCGCCGATCCTCTCGCAAATCAGGAAGAGTACAAGCAGATTGTTTCGTTGATTCCTCTGCGGAGGGTCGCTACTGCTGAGGAGATCGCGGGTCCAATCCTGTTTCTTGCCTCTAATCTCGCAACCTTCATCAACGGCGAAATCCTGAACGTCAACGGCGGCTCTGTCCTCGCCGGTTAGTCAGAGGAAAGGAATTAAGCACGGAAAGCACGGAACACACGGAAAGTTTATTTTAAACCACGAAGAGCACGAAGCACACGAAGCGGAAAAACAAAAATGGTTCAATCCGAGCTTTTAGTTCCAGTAGAGTTCTTTCTTTTCCGGTTTGCGGAATACGAAGATCAGAAGCATTCCAAATACGAAACCCCCGATGTGCGCCCACCAGGCAACTCCACCATGCGACCCGGATGAGATCATCGCGCCCTGGATAAACTGTAGGACGAACCAGAAGAGGAGGAATACAACGGCAGGAATCTCTATCAACTGAAGAAAAATGAAGATCGGAACAAGCGTCAAAACCCGGGAGCGCGGAAACAGAAGGAAATAAGCTCCCAGCACGCCTGCAATGGCTCCGCTGGCTCCCACCATCGGAATCGTAGAGCCGCGGAACAGAAAAGTCTGTGAAAGGGCTGCTCCCATACCGCTGAGCAGGTAAAAAGCCAGATATCCGGCGTGTCCTGTGCGGTCTTCTACGTTGTCTCCAAAAATATAGAGGAACCACATGTTGCTCAAAACGTGAAACCAGTCTCCATGCAGAAACATTGAGCTGAAGACAGGAATCACGGCATCCGGTATGTTGTGCTGCAAGCCCCAGAAGAAGCGAACCGGCGTGAGCCCGAACTGGGTAATGAATGCTTCGATGCGGTTTCCCAGCGAAAACTCATAAAAGTAGATCAGAATATTGATCACAATGAGCGAAATATTTACAACCGGGAATGTTCGCGAACGGATCGTGTCTCTAAGCGGGAACATTTAAATCCACTTTTTCCATTTGAACAAGACGACCATAATCAGACCCACGACTCCCAGGACGCCCAGAACCATGTAATAGCCGGTCCACCACTTAAGCTCAGGCATGTGTTCAAAATTCATTCCGTAAATTCCTGTAATCACGGTCATGGGCATGAGGATGGTGGTGACGAGCGCGAGCACCTTCATAATCTCGTTCATACGGTTTGAGACTGTTGATAAGTAAGTCTCTACCAGCGCGGTGCTCACATCGCGAAACGATTCCGTCATTTCCGCCATCCGGTACAGCATGTCGTAAATGTCCCTGAAATAGATCTGCGCTTTTTGGGAAACAAAGGCGTATTCATTCCGCGCAAGATGATTGATCACTTCGCGTTGTGGAAACACCGTTTTCTTCAATCTCATCAAGGTCCGTTTTACATTAAGAATTTCACGCAGTATCTTGGGGTCCGGTTTTTCGAAAATGACTTCTTCGATGTTGTCCAACCGGTCTTCTATTGTTTCCAATACGGGCAAATAGTTGCTGACCAGAATATCGAGAATGGCATAGAGAAGAAAATCGAGTCCATGTTCAAAAAGGGGAGCGTTTTCCCTGCAACGGCGCAATATTTCATCGGTTGAACGGGCCGGTTTCTTGTGAAATGTGACGAGATAGTTTTGTCCCAGAAAAATATCCAGCTCTTTGGGAGCGAAACCTTCGATTTCCGTGCGATCGACATCGACTCCGTGGATCACGAGGTACAGGTACGTGTCGTAGAAATCTACTTTCGGATAGTGAACATCTTGTACGCAATCTTCGATTGCCAGAGGGTGAAAATGAAATTGCTCGGAAAGGCACTGGAGCTCCTCATGGGTTGCCTCGAACAGGTCCCACCAGTAGAGATGAGAGGGGACAGAGTGGAACTCACGCCAGTTTACATTTTCGTGGATCGTGATCTGCTTCTGTTCCTTATCGTATTCGACAATGGTGATCATTCGTTTGCGGGTCGTGCGGTCAGATCGTATTCTCCTGCGCCTGTGATCGTCACGGTCAGAAATTCACCTGCAGGTACTTCCGGCATTTTTACGTTTACTACACCGTCGATTTCGGGAGCCTGGTGATACAGACGGGTGGTTAGCCCGCGGGAAGAAGCGCCATCGACCAGCACGCGCATTGTTCTGCCGATCAGAGCGCGGTTTCGCTTTTTCGAAATTCCGGATTGTAATGTCATCAACTCTTTTCGCCGGCGCAACTTTATCTTTTGGGGCACTTTCGGCGTAATCGTGAAGCCGCCGGTATCTTCTTCGTCACTGTACAAGAATACTCCAAGCCGGTCGAATTCCACATCTTCCGCGAAGCCGAGCAGCGTCTCGAAGTCTTCCTCCGTTTCGCCGGGAAAGCCGACGATGAACGTGGTCCGGATTCCTACGCCGGGCACGGTCTGCCGGATGTTTTCGATCATCCGGCGATACAGATCTGCATTGCCGCCTCGTTTCATCCGGGCAAGCATGGATCCGCTCGCGTGTTGCAGCGGCATGTCCACGTAGGCGCAAACTTTTTCCTGCGACGCCATCACATTCAGGAAGGATTGCTTCAGACTGGTAGGGTAACAATACATCACCCGGATCCATTCAATCCCTTCCGTTTTGACAAGCTCCTTGATCAGGACCGCCAGACCTTCTTTCAGGCCCAGATCCCACCCGTAGATCGTGCTGTCCTGGGAAATCAGGATCAGTTCTTTGACTCCCTGCTGCGCGATATCGCGGGCTTCCGCGCAAATGGAGCTGACCGTGCGGCTGCGATACTTGCCGCGCATCGATGGAATGGCGCAAAAGGCGCACGTATGATCGCATCCTTCCGCGATTTTGAGATACGCGTACGAAGATGGCGTGGTCAGGATCCTGCGCACCTTGCCATCGTAGATGTAATCGGCAGGTTGACGGTGAAGACGCTCTTCAAATTCTGTTCCGCAAGCTTCGACGATGCGCTCGACATCATTTAGAGAAACAAAATGATCCACTTCGGGCAACGTGTTCTTCAGCTCGTTTCCATAGCGCTGGACAAGACATCCTGCAACGATTAGTTTTTTGTCCGGGTCTTGATTCTTCCATTGTGCAGCGCGAAGGATCGTTTCAATCGATTCCTTCTTGGCCGGCTCAATGAACCCGCAGGTATTTACGATAATGATTTCCGAATCGGCCGGA
>CAZDDB010000281.1:0-4974 GCA_964504105.1 uncultured Acidobacteriota bacterium | reverse complement strand
TGCAGCCGCGCAGACAGCTGATCATTTGCTGCAGCAAACAATGTTAAGGAAGCCTGTGAAACCCGGAAGATCTCGCGACTGTTTCCATCTTCGGAACCGTAACGGAGTTTCCCGCTTCCACTATTGAGCCAGGAAACCTGCCGGTTGTTTTGATCAAGCGGAAATCCAGAAATCCGCTGAATCCGAAATGTGGTTCGGAGGAGCATTCGCTCAGAATTACAGTACAAAACAACAGAGTGAATAAGAATCTCATCCACTAAGTTTGTCTCAGTTCGGCACAAAACATTACAAGATAGTGGTGGTAAGATTTCATAACGATGAAGATTATGATTACGGGCGCCACCGGCACAGCGGGTTCGCGCCGATGTTCTCCATCAGCCGCTCTCCCGCTTTTCTGCTGCGAACGTATATGTTACAGTCGTCCGCATATCTCACAAAGTTGTCCGTTAGCGGCAAACCAGTTAAGGATCAGGGACTGGTGGGCGCGCAGCATTTTGGTAACGCGTTTCATGGGCTGGATTCTTGAGCGCATAGTTCTTGCGTTCCAGTCTTTGAGGAATTTGAGAGCCCAGGTTGGGGAACCGTAGTCCTACAAGCATCGCAACAAACTGAGCCTCAGGTGTCCGTGTGGTCTTTCGCGTCCATCTCGAATCTCCACAGGGATCCCCAGCAATATCCTCTGTCATCAGCAACTCCAATGTTTGTATCACTTCGTTTTTTTTCCATTCGATGCCGCCCCGCGCCAGCTTCTCGGACCTCGCCTTCTTCTTTGTAACTCCGTAAGGATTAAACAGCAAAAAGTAAAACATAATGTCCGCTTTGCGGTCTTTGCGTCCTTTGCGGTTGTTCCGTGCTTAGAGGTTTGAGAAGTAGATCGAGATCCAGCTGCGGGTGAGGTAGTCGTTGAGTGTGAGTGAAATCAGGATGACAAACCAGAAGATTCCGGCGAGCACGACAATTTTGGTCAGACGTTCGCTGGTACGAAGGTGCATGAAATACAAGACAACCAGCGTTGCCTTTGTCACCGCAATGCCGAGAGCGATGATTGTATTCCAGGGACCGTAGTCGTGGTACGAAACTCTCAACGTTACAAACGTCAACACAAGCAGCGTTGCAAAGATCAGGAAGTACGTTCTTTTCGGGATTACATGTACCGACATATCAATGCCTTCCAAGCAAATACAAAAACGGGAATAAGAAGATCCACACGATGTCAACAAAGTGCCAGTACAAACCGGTCAACTCAACAGGAGCGTGGTACTCCGGGGAATAACGGCCCTGTTTTGCATGATACATAAGCGTCAACAGAATCCCGATGCCGATAATCATATGCGTGGCATGGAGTCCGGTCATGCAAAAATACAGAGAGTAGAAAAGTTCCACCTGGTTCATGATTGCGGGTTTTTCTTCCCACTGAAACAGCGGACCGGGAACAAGATGATCGTGAAATTTGTGACCGTACTCCACGACTTTGATCCCGAGAAAGGCGCCGCCGAGAATGATCGTAAAGAGCAAGAATAAAATTGTCAGATTCCTCTTTCCCATCTGAGAAGCCCGAACGGCCAGCGCCATCGTCAAGCTACTTCCGATCAATACTGCCGTATTGATTGCCCCCAGTGTGATGTCCAGGTGATGGCTTCCCGCCACAAATCCTTCGTGAAACAGACCGCGATAAACGATATAAACCAGAAACAGTCCGCCGAAGAACATGATTTCGGTGACGAGAAAAATCCACATGCCTAGAGAAGTAGATTCGCGCTGTTGCTCCATGCTGTCGAACTGATGCGCGTGCAATGCGTGTGTATCAGGCAATTTGCTTCTCCTCAACCGCGTAAGCATACGCTTCTTGCGTAACCACCGGCGCTTCTTCAAAATTCTCTGTTGGCGGTGGGGAAGTCGTCTCCCACTCCAGTCCTTTCGCTCCCCACGGATTTGCCGAAGCCGCCGGTCCGTAACGCATCGACCAGATAAAATAGATCATCGGAATGAGATATCCGATTCCCAGGATCGAAGCGCCTGCGGTCGACATCACGTTGAGTACCTGGAATTCCTCCGGATAGAAGTGATAGCGGCGAGGCATCCCGAGATATCCCAGAATGAACTGCGGGAAGAAGGTGAGGTTGAACCCGATGAAGATCACCAGGGCCGCAAACCGTGCCCAGCCTTCCGGATACATCTTTCCAGTGATTTTCGGCCACCAGAAGTGCATCCCGCCCAGATAACCCATGATGACACCACCCACCATGATGTAGTGGAAGTGAGCTACTACAAAATACGTATCATGAACGTGGACATCGAGTCCCAGCGCTGCCAGAAACAGACCGGTCAGTCCGCCAATCGTGAATAGACCGATGAATCCAAAGGCATACAGCATCGGCGTATCGTACGACACCGAGCCCTTGTACAGTGTGGCGGTCCAGTTGAAGACTTTAATCGCAGAGGGAATCGCAACCAGATAGCTTAAGATCGAAAAGACCATCGCGGCGTACACCGACTCTCCGCTGACGAACATGTGATGGCCCCAAACGAAAAACCCTATGATTGCAATCATCAGACTGGAGAAAGCGATAAAGTTGTATCCGAAAATCCGCTTCCGCGAAAATGCGGTGACCAGCTCGCTGATCACTCCCATGGAAGGGAGGATCATGATGTACACGGCCGGGTGTGAATAAAACCAGAACAGATGCTGGAACAATACCGGATCGCCGCCAAGCGCCGGGTCAAAAATACCCAGATGGAACAAGCGTTCGGCGACCACCATCAAAAGCGTGATTGCAAGCACCGGTGTTCCCAGAACCATGATCAGGCTGGCTGCATAGTGTGCCCAGATAAACAACGGGAGACGGGACCAGGTCAGTCCCGGCGCGCGCATCTTATGGATCGTGACAATAAAGTTCAGACCCGTAAATATGGAAGAGAATCCCATGATAAAGATTCCAATCCCAGTAGCAAGCACATGCGTGTTGGAAAATGTCGTGCTGTAAGGCGTATAGAACGTCCAACCCGTATCGACTCCTCCGCTCACCATTGCGTAAATCGTAAAGAGTCCGGCGATCGTGTACAGATACCAGCTTGCAAGATTCAAACGGGGGAACGCGAGGTCTCTTGCTCCGATCATAAGCGGCACCAGAAAATTGCCGAGTACCGCGGGTACAGAAGGAATCAGGAAAAAGAACACCATCACAATACCGTGCATTGTGAAGAGCTTGTTGTATGTTTCCGACTGGAACATATCTCCCTGCGGTGTCAGCAGCTCAAGCCGGATCAGAGTGGCAAACACCCCTCCCAGCGCGAAGAATAAACTGATCGATCCCAGATAGAGTATGGCGATCCGTTTATGATCCACCGTGAGTAGCCAGGACTTCACACCGTATGCGATATTCAAGTAGTGAATGCGAGGCTGTGACGGACTTGTATTCATGGTTGTTTTACCTCTACCGCTGCAGGTTCGTGTGAGGGAGCCGCCTTCATCTCTTTGATATAGGCTACAAGCTGCAGCAATCCTTCTTCGCTGATCAGACCCTGAAACATCGGCATAACCGGCTGATATCCGGCCACGAGTTTCGCCTGGGGGTTCACGATCGATTCACGCAGGTAAGTTTCGTCTGCGGCGATCGTTTGACCGCTTGCGAGTTGCACCTGGCGGCCGAAGAGACCATCGAGGATCGGGCCACGGCCGGTTGTATCGGCGCGATGACATGAATTGCATTGCAGTTGTTCAAACAGTTTTTCACCGCTTGCTGCCAGCGTTCCGGGTGTGCCGCCGCCGCTCAACCATGCTTCGTACTCAGCCGGCTGCATGACCGTGACCCATCCGATCATTCCAGCATGTCGGGTTCCGCAATACTCCGCACAGAACAGGTGATACGTTCCCGGTTTTGTCGGCTCAAACCACGCCGTCCGATAGCGTCCCGGAACCACATCCGCCTTGACCCGGAATGCCGGCACGTAGAAACTGTGGATCACATCTTCGGAAGCCAGAGTCAAACGCACGGCGCGTCCAACAGGTACATGGAGCTCGTTGATTTCGCGTTGTCCCGTGGGATGCTGAAACTTCCACATCCACTGTTTTCCTATAACATACACATCCAGGGCTCCGGCCGGAGGTCTGCTCATGCTGTAATAAATGCTGGCACCCCACACAAATATGCTCATCGCTATGACAAATGGAATTGCGATCCATACCACTTCCAGGGCGTGGGGCTCGTGGACCAGCTTTGGAATTTCGGATTCAGATCTACGGCGATACTTGACTGCGAAATAAATTACCAGGCCTGCGATCAGAATCGAGAAGAAGACACTGATCGCGATCAGATAGATGTACAGAGCATCCACACGACTCGCCACCGTGGAGGCCTGCTCCGGAAAAAATGGTAAATCCTTAAACATGAAAGTCAAATTTCAAAATGAAAAATGCAAAAGTCAAAATCATAGCGCTCGTTTCTTTGCTGTCACGACAGACTTTGCAATGATGTTTGTTAGTTCCTGTGCCTCTTTCGTAAGTACGCGAAGTACCGGATCTGCAGGATCAATCAGTAAGCTCCTTTCAATCAGTTTCAACCAGAACTTTGATTCGCGAAGTTCTTTTAACACGATTTGCAACTTGTGAACAAAATCTGCACGGCTCTCTGCCCCGCACGCTTCTTCATAGTTCGCACCCGCCGATGAGCCGGCCCGCATCAGTTGACCTCCGATATACCTGCCGGCTGCTGTTCTGAAAAGACGAGGAACAAATTTGATAATTTCGGCGGCAAAATTCAACAACCGTTCTGAGATATCGTGATCCATATTTTGCGTTTTTCATTTTGCATTTTGATTTTTCCATACTGCGCTCGTTTTCCTGCATTTGTCATCGAGGTGGGCGCCTATTTTGCACTTTGCATTTTGCATTTTGATTTTTCCTTTTTGCATTCTTTATGATAAACAGGCCAAGGCAAAGAACCGTGATTATGCCGCCCAGACGCACCAGGTTGA
>CAZDDB010000280.1:0-4976 GCA_964504105.1 uncultured Acidobacteriota bacterium | reverse complement strand
GAGGCGATCATGAGATTCATTCCGGGTTTCGTATTCGTGTTTCTTTTTTGCAGTTTCGCAACAGCCACGGATCTGACTCCTGAAGAAAAGGCGATTGTCAGCGCGGCCCGCCAGGAAACGGACGCTGCCTTTGTTCTGCTCGAACGTGTCGTGAACATCAACAGCGGCACGATGAATCACGAAGGCGTCCGGCAAGTGGGCGCGATATTTCAAAAAGAATTCGATGCGATCGGGTTTGAAACGCGTTGGATTCCGATGAAAGACGTAAACCGGTCCGGACACCTGTTTGCAGAACAAAAGGGAAACCAAGGAAAGCGGCTGCTGCTGATCGGTCATCTGGATACGGTGTTTGAGAAAGAGTTTCCATTCCAGCCGTTTACAAGAAAAGGGAACAGGGCTACCGGCCAGGGTGTCAACGACATGAAGGGCGGTGATGTAATTGCTCTGTACGCGCTTCGCGCTTTGCAAAAAGCCGGGGTGCTGGACAACACGAACATCATCGTGGCTTTTATCGGGGATGAAGAGATGTCGGGAGATCCGGACGAAATCAGCAGGCGGGATCTGATCGAAGCGGCAAAGCGGAGCGATGTGGCTCTCGGTTTCGAATCCGCGGAGGGGCTCAACACCGGAACGATCGCGCGCCGTGGCGTCAGCTCGTGGATGTTGAAGGTCACGGGCAAGCAGGCCCACTCTTCCGGAATCTTTACCGACGATTCGGGCAATGGCGCTATTTATGAAGCATCCAGGATTCTAAATGCCTTCTATGATCAACTGCACGGAGAACAATATCTGACGTTTAATCCCGGCGTGATTGTGGGAGGCACAGAAACGACGTACGATTCCGAACAGAATCGCGGCACTGCGTTCGGCAAAACAAATGTGATCGCGCGAACCGCAATCGTGGAAGGGGATTTGAGATTCATTTCAACGGAACAACGGGAAAAAGCTCGCGAAAGAATGCGGAAGATTGCAACCACCGCGAGTCTGCAAGGAACTTCTGCAGAGATTACGTTTAGCGATGGCTATCCTTCGATGGCGCCCACAGATGGCAATATGAAATTGCTGTCGATGCTCGACCAGGTGAGCCGCGATCTCGGCTATCCCGCAGTTGTGCCCTTTGATCCCGGCGCCCGCGGAGCCGCCGACATTTCATGGGTTTCGCAAACCGTGGACTGTCTTGATGGACTCGGCGCGATGGGAAACGGCGGTCATACTCCGGAAGAGGATATGGATCTGGACGCGGTGCCTGTTCTCATTGAGCGTGCCGCAATTCTGATCTACCGATTAACAAGGTAGGGTCGCCCCTACCAGTTATTCAACAACCTCAGCCTGCGCTCCACTATTACCGGACGTCCCCCATGAGTTTCCGGATTTTCGGGGTGAGCACCGTAAGAATCGCTGCGGCAATCAGAAGTGCGAGTGCGATTCCACCGTAGAGCCGGACGAGTGTTCCTGAATTTTCTGCGTCAAAGAAGCCGCCAAGAAAACCGGCCACACGGACATCGTGTAAGTGCCGTAGATCGAAGTGGCATGTTTGGTATCGAAACCGAGTCCACCAAGTTCCGGAGCACTAACCATGTACAGCACAAGAATTGCGCGCATTCCTTAATAACTGAAGCGTTCCCACAGTTCGGTGAAGAAAAGCGTCGTGAGCCCTTTGGGACGACCGGCAATTCCAGCTTCATCCTTCATGTGTAGTCCACCTGAGCCGAATCATAACTCCATTACCGTATGTTTACGTGCGCTGCAAGGGATTCCGCGCGATCCGCGAGACCGGGCGCTTCCAGTCGTGAACAGATTGCGCGGAATTCCGGCAGCGGTCCGCGCCATTCCAGGTCATCTACAGTGCCATCCACGGGTCCATCAACTACCAGAGTGGCCAGCCGCCGGAACAGAAGAGCCTGCTCCAGGTTGTCGGACAGGGTCGCTGCAAGTCGAGATGCTCCTCTTACCTGAACCTCCCAATCCTGCGCATCGGCCGGAATTTTTTCCAAATGACCGTAGCGTGCCAATACCTTGGCAGCGGACCTGGCGCCCCAGCCCGCGATCCCAGGAAAACCGTCCGCAGCATCACCGACCAGCGCCAGATAATCCGTGATGGACTCCGATGGAACACCAAACTTCTGCACAACACCATCGGCATTGATGATTTGCTTCTGTCGCCGGTCATACTGAACGACACGATTTCCAACAACGCATTGCGCCAGATCCTTATCAGGAGTGCAGATGAATACTTGTTGCACTCGATTGTCCGCCGAACACAGTGCTGCACCTGCGGCCAGGGCGTCGTCCGCCTCATATTCAACCATCGCCCAAACCGCAAAGCCGCATGCACGCAGCGCCTCCTCCAGCAAACCGAACTGTGAAAACAAATCAGGCTCAATCCCGGCGCCGTCTTTGTAATCTTTCCAGAGGGCGTTCCGAAAAGATTCAATCACGTGATCTGTAGCCACGGCGACGTGGGTCGCACCATCAACCACCAACGACAACATGGAGCTTACAACACCTCGCGTCGCGGCTACTTCCTCCCGCTGAGCATTCAGGTGATGTGGAAGGGCATAATAGTGACGAAAAAGCTCGTAAGTGCCGTCCACAAGATGGACCTTCATGACGCCAGTTTAACAGGGAATCAGAATCCTAGGGTTACGCCATCTCGAGATTGCTGGACAGAGCCGGCAGTTTCATCGCTTTATTCGGATGGTCGATGCGTCAGTTGCTGTTAATTCTCGTTGCGCGACGAATCTCCTATGCGATTTCTTCGAAGACGCCGAGCCGGCGGTTTTTGCGGACGTTGTCCCAGCGAAAAAATTTTCCATTCATCGCAATGTAAACTCCGTGGGGAAGGGCCTGCACAAAAGAGAGAGCGCTGCCGAGGTTGAACAGACCGTCTGAGCTTCCAAATGCATACGGAATCATGGCGCCCGTAAGCACAATCGTTTTCTCCTGAATCTGTGGACCGAGAACGTTTGCAGTTTCTACCATAGTATCGGTTCCGTGAGTGATTACGATTTTATCTTCCGGGCACTTTCTGCAATTTTCCAGAATGATCTGGCGGTCTGCATCCGTCATTTCCAGACTATCAATCATCATGACCGTACGCGTCTGGATTTCAAGTCCGCAGCGGCCGAGCTTCAGCATCTCCGGAATGTGTGTGTCCTGAAAGTACAGGCGTCCGTTGATTTCATCGTACTCTTTATCAAATGTTCCGCCTATGATCAGGATCTTGATTCGCATGTAATGATCTGGAACTCTCCGGCAATCATCATTGTAGCACTGCGGAGTGAGGTTGTTTCCCGCAAAGCCATGCGCCCCTATAGTTTCTGAGGCTGATTCTGCCGGTGATTCCGTGAAGAAGCGAGAAATCAACGGGAAACAACGGCAAGTAAACTGAGTCCCATCGGGAGCCGGATCGCCTTTGTCAGGAAATACTCGGCAAGCACGGACATGATCATCAGGTTGTTCAAGAGAGGCGGTGGGATCTGTACTTCGTGTGCGCGATCCTCTTTTTTGAATGACAGCCGTCTTCCAAGAAACGCAAGCGGGGCAAGGAACGATCCCCAGTAACGCATTGAATGGATCCGGAAGCCGGCACCGCGAATCACTTCTTTTAATTGATTCGCAACATAACGGCGTTGATGCTGGTTGACTTCGTCATGAGAAGACCACAACCACCGCATTGCAGGCACATTGATTACAATATAGCCGTTTGTCTTGAGGTAGAAAGCGGCTGATTTGAGCGCTTCCTTGTCGTCGCTTACGTGTTCCAGGACGTCGAGCAGCAGAATCAAATCAAACTTCGTGACAAAGAGATCTCTTTGGAGCGGCAGTTGGGTCTGGAGGATCGGCACATGTGTGTTTGTGCGAGCTCTTTCCAGAAGGAACGGATCCGGTTCGATCCCCGTGCAGCAGAACTGATCGCTCAGCGAAGCGATTCCAAGTCCCGCGCCGCACCCGATATCCAGTAGCGCCGGTTTGTCGTTCCGGTCCAGTGGTAGCTTTTTCAGTGTCGCGAGAACGATTTTTCGGCGGACGATCCACCACCAGTGCTCTCGCTCGAGTCGTTCATAGACCTCCACGTATTCCTGTCGCATCTACATTTGTGGCGCCGTAAAAGGGCGTATACCATGCGCTCCTACGCTAAATCTTCTGTTCATCGCTGCAGTTGATTTTGCGATCGACCAGATAAGTGGGGCGTTGCTTCACTTCCCAGAAGATGCGTCCAATATATTCTCCCAGGATTCCGATCATCAGAAACTGAAGGCCATTGAAGAGCAGCAGCAGAATCACAATGGTTGTGAACCCCGGGATTTTTTCGTGAAGATCGGTGAACAAAAAGAGAGCCAGATAAATGGTTGCTGCTGCAAACGAGACAGAACAGAGAAAGATGCCCAGAAGTGTCGCCAGCCGCAGCGGTTTTATGGAAAAGGAAGTGATGCCGGTGATGGCAAGAGAAATGAGTCTGGAAACGGAGTACTGAGCTCGTCCGGCAGCTCGCGGCGGTCGTTCGAGCGGAAAACCGAGTTGCCGCAACCCCATCCAGGAGCGTAGACCCCGGACAAATCGCAACTTTTCCGGCAGGGAGGACAACACGCGGACAGCCTTGCGGCTCAAGATTCCAAAATCACCGCTATCTACAATTACAGGACTGTCGGCAAGAAAAGAATACAGCGAATAGAAGATTCTGTATCCCGCGCGTTTCAACCAGGACTCGCTGCGCCTGGATCGGATTCCGTAGACAATGTCCCATTCTCCCAGCTTCGCCTGTTTGTACATCTCCAACAAAACCTCCGGAGGATCCTGCAGATCGGCATCCATGATTCCGACAAAGTTTCCCTCCGCGTGATCCAGGCCTGCTGAAATCGCCGCCTGATGACCGAAGTTTCGTGTAAACACAATTAGCTTGATACGAGGGTCTTGCGCGGCCCACTTCTCCACAAAAGGAAGACTGCCGTCTGTGCTCCCATCGCTGACAAAGA
>CAZDDB010000279.1:0-4981 GCA_964504105.1 uncultured Acidobacteriota bacterium | reverse complement strand
CTAGTCCTTTCTTTGGATGACGAATGACAGTGCCAACGCGGTGGAGATCACCGCGAGACAGCCGAAAACGTTATACCACAGGAACGAAATCTGTGTGAACCGGAAGAGATAAAGTACGACAGCTTCTCCGGCTAACGCTCCCAGAAAGGCTGCCGTGCCCCGGACGCGTTTGAAAAAGAATGCCAGCATGAAGACACCGAGCACAGTTCCATAAAAAAGTGAACCCAGAATATTGACTGCTTCCACAAGACTTCCAAGCCTGCCGGCGCGTTCGGACAGAGTGATCGCAAACAAACCCCACAACACCGTGGCGAGCTTGGATACGGTCAGGTAATGACGATCCGTTGCATCGCGGCGGAACAATCGCTTGTAGATATCGATCACGCTTGCTGTGGCCAGCGCGTTGAGCTCGGAAGATGTGGACGACATGGTTGCCCCGAAAACGACAACGATCAGTAGCCCTACCAGACCGGCGGGCAAATACTGAACTACAAAAGAAAGAAATACATAGTTTGTGTCGTTTGTGTTACCATCCGGATCATTCTTCTTCAATAGACCAATGGCTTCCTGTCTGACCCCGGCCGAGATCTTTTGCGCTTCCTGCAGCCGGCCACGCGCCGTTTCTTCCGCAACAGGATCGTTGGCCCGCCGCGCGGCTACAAACGTCTGGATCTGATCTTGCTTTCGTGCCGCAGCTTTCCGGTACTCGCTCTCGACCCGGCGATATTCGTCTCCGTACCGGGAGGAACGGATTTTCCCTTCTTCGACCGGATTGAAGAAAACCGGCGGAGTTACAAACTGATAGAACACAAAGACCATCGCCCCCACAAACAGAATGAAGAACTGCATGGGCACCTTTGCCAGCCCGTTAAAGAGCAGTCCCAAACGGCTTTGCGTGATCGAACTTCCGGTCAGATAACGTTGGACCTGTGATTGGTCTGTTCCGAAATAGGAAAGTGCCAGAAACATTCCTCCGATCAGTCCGGACCAGATGTTGTACCTGTTGTTCCAGTCAAAGGAAAAATCAACCACGTTCAGTTTGCCTGAAGCGCCGGCAACAGAAACTGCATCCAGAAATGAGATCCCGGAAGGGAGTAGATAGAAGATCATGAAAAGCGCCGCGATCATCCCGAAAATGATGATCAAGAATTGATAGAAGTCGTTCCAGTTGACTCCCTTGACTCCACCGAGTGCCGTATACACGATCACGATGCTTCCGATCACGCGCAGAGTGATCTTCATATCCCATCCGAGAATTACGGATAGGATGATGGCCGGAGCGTAAAGGGAAAGACTGGCGGATAAGCCGCGCTGCAACAGGAAGATGAACCCTGTGAGCGTGCGCGTTTTCAGATCAAACCGGTTCTCCAGATACTCGTAGGCTGTGGTAACGTTCAGGCGATGAAATACCGGCACAGCGACAACACAAAGGATCACCATCGCAATCGGCAAGCCGAAGTAGTACTGCACGAACCGCATTCCATCGGTGTAAGCTTGCCCCGGAATGGAAACAAAGGTGATTGCGCTTGCCTGCGTTGCCATGATCGACAGCGCTACGGCGTACCATGGCATGGTCTTGTCTGCCAGCATATACGATCGCGTGGTCTTGCTGCCGCGCCCCTTCCAAATGCCGTGAGCGACAACAAAAACCAGAAAGGAAATGAGGACAATCCAATCAAGTGTTCGCATCGTTCCAGAAATCCTTGGAGAGGCGGGCGTCCCTGCCCGCATCCCGAGTGGGCGACCACAAGGGTCGCCCCTACGAACCAAACACTCTGGTGAACAAGTAAAACAAAAGGATCAGAACCACGAGGTTGCCGATCACCAGCGCGTACCATGCATGCCATGAACGGAATAACGGAGGAGTTTCTTCCAGCACAGTTCTTTCGTCTTCTTGATCTCTCAACGTTGTCCTCGCGCAGAAATCAGATTCACAAAAAGACGGTACGCACCGGGGACGCCGGCAGGCAGCTCGCGGAAAAAGGAATAACCGGTATAAATGTATATGCCTTTGCCGTAATGGGCATACAGAATACCGCCTTCTTTGGGTGGCTCACCCGGATCATTGCAGGCAAGAACCGTTTCAAAACGCGGATCCCATTGGTCCGGGAAATACAGACCCCGTTCCTGGATCCATCCTTCGAAGTCTTGCTGAGTAATCTTGTTTGGTGAATTCAACAGAACGTGATCGGGCTTCAAAAAAGTAACCGGCGCTTCTTCTACGGAAACGCGATCGCGCGAAACCCGGAAGGGGTACGGACCGAGTCCTTCTTGATCCAGGTCCTGCAACGTGTTGTATTGCACCACCATCGTTCCGCCCTGATTCACGTATTCCAGGAGCCGTGGCTGCGCTGCTTTCAGTTGCGGTCGTGTGTTGTATGCGCGAATTCCTACAACGATGGAATCCAGCGCAGAAAGATTGCCTGTGAGCAAGTCCTCATCGGACAATAGCCGCACCTGATAGCCGATCTGAATCAGAGCTTCCGGAATGGAATCCCCTGATCCGGCAATGGTACCGATTGTTGTGCCCGTCTTTTGCAGATCCACACGGACCAATTTCCCGGTTGCGACAGGAAACAACGTTTGCGGCGGAATGTGCGGATAGTCGATCGTCACAATCCCGCGCGAAATCTTCTTGCCGCCGGTCATGGCTTCCACTGTAAACCTTCCGCTCGCTGCATTGGTGGAGGGTGTGACTGTAAAGTTCACCAACTCTGTCTGGTTTTTGCGTTCCAGCGAAAACGCGCGCGACTCAGGTGCGGAATTCCATCCGTCCGGCAATTGCAGCCGCACGTCTCCGCTCACCTTCCTCTGACCGCTTTTCAATTCCACCGTGATCTCCTTGCCGCCTTGTCCCGCAAATACCGTAACAGGCTCTTTCACGTTCAACTCAACTTCGGGAACCACTACCAGATTCCTGTATCGCTCTCCTTCCACAGGATCGACCCATCTGTAAAGAACCGGGACAACAAACGTCAGTTCCTCCTGTCCTGTCCGGAAATGAACGATTGCCTGAAAGGGCGCAGGCAACTCCGGAAGTCCGATCGAGAGCTGATTGGAAACGTTCGCAAAGGGTTTTCCACCGTCCTGCTGAAGCCAGTAGGGCTGACTGTACGGCTGATTTTGCGGAACCGGGACCGCGAGATCCCGGCTCACGAGTTCGTTGTAGGGAAGCAGTTTCGGAGAATCTTCTATAGTATTAGAGCTATCCGAGCGGGCACCCACAAGGGGCGCGCCTACCATGTCGATGGACGTCAGGGCAAACGGGAAATGGGAGCGGTTGATGGCGGTGACTTTCACTTTGATTTCACCGCCGGGCGTAACCGATTCTTCCGCTGCAATCGCTTCCAGCCAGAGCCCTGCGCACGCCTGGATCGCGGCCTGGACGTCCTCCATCTTTTTCAGGATTGCGGGTTGCGGCGGTAGGGCCTTCATCATCGAATAGGCTTTCAGAAGCGCAGGAATCGTGGCCTGCGGATCTTCCGGCTTGAATCGGGCGTACGCTTCTTCCAGGACCGTGCCGATTTTTTCGCCATCCGGAATTCGCTTCCACGAAAGATCGATTCCTTCAAAAAGATCTTCCTCTGCCTTTTGACCGGCTGTGTGACGAAAATATTCGATTGCGCGGCCGCGGTCTTCGGAATCACCAAATCCCTGGCTCTTGTGATTCGAGCGGCTGATGCCGGCAAGCTCGGTGTAGGCTTTTCCCAAAACGGGGCTGTATTCGCCCAGATCCAGTTTTACCAGGGAAGCTTTTTCCGCATCGGTGGGCTGTTGCTGTGCGCTCCAACTGTAGCGGTTCCATACGATTCTCTTCGCCTGCCACGGAGTAGCATACTTCAGTTGCTCCGGAAATCGCGATGGATCAGCGGCTGCGGCGAAAGCTTCTTCCGCGAGAATTGCAGAGGCGGTGTGGTGACCGTGTCCGCCGCCTTCCTTTGGAAAACGCGTAATGATCACGTCCGGTTGGAATTTTCGAATCACCCATACCACGTCCGCGAGCACATTCTCTTTGCCCCACTTCTGCAGCGATTCATCCGGACTCTTGGAAAACCCAAAATCAACGGCGCGTGTAAAAAATTGTTCGGCGTGGTCGATCTGACGTGCCGCAAGAAGCTCCTGCGTGCGGATTACACCGAGCAAATCCCCTTGTTCGGGTCCGATCAGGTTTTGTCCGCCCTCTCCGCGGTTGAGCGAAAGATAACCGGTCCGCACAAACTTGCCCAGACACAGATAGGCCAGCGCTGCCGTGTTCTCATCATCGGGATGCGCCCCGATATAGAGCGCTCCACCTACTACGGTCAATTTCTTCAACAGCAATTGGAGATAAGAGGAATCTGGAAGCGCAGGCTTGACGCCACCTTCGATGAAGAGTGTCTGAAAAAAGATCAGAAGAATGAGGATTGCGACCTTTGTTCGTGTCATAAATGAGCTTAGAATATCACGAGGAGAAAAGAGACTGGAATAAGAGCCCGTTTGCGGTCTGTAGCGCCGGCGGGGACGCCGGCGCTACAAATACGGGCGGGAACCCGCTAATCCTATGTTTGGTGTAAGTCAGGAAAAAGAGAAAGCGCTTCTGGAACGACTGGCGCGTCTCGGGATCAAGGAAGAGACGCTGATCGAAAAGTTTATCCGTTCCGGCGGTCACGGCGGGCAGAACGTAAATAAGACTTCCACGTGTGTCTATTTGAAGCATGTTCCTACATCGACAGAAGTAAAATGTCAGCGGGAACGTTCTCAAGCGCTCAATCGATACTGGGCCAGACGCATCCTCGCAGACAAGATTGAGAATCAGATTCTCGGAAAGCAGAGCTCTGAACAGCAAAAGATCGAGAAGCTCCGGCGTCAGAAACGAAAACGGTCGAAGCGGGCGAAGGAAAAAATTCTCGACATGAAACACAGGCAGTCGGAGAAAAAGCAGGAACGCAAAAAATCGAATGTCGATGACGCGTTCTAGCCTCTAATATATAATGAGAGTATT
>CAZDDB010000278.1:0-4988 GCA_964504105.1 uncultured Acidobacteriota bacterium | reverse complement strand
CCATCCCACCACGGCCCAATTCGCGTGTAATCTCGTAACGGTTGAGGAGTTTGGTCCCGATCATGAGCCAAGAATTATAACACGGCGACTCACGTGCATCGCTCAGAAACATAGCGACGATAGCGACGTCCATATGTGCCGGCTGCATTGGGGAGATGCATACGCACAGGCAGGCAACAAATCACAAGCGCTTGGAATCCTGAACGGGCTCAGTGAATTGTCAAATTGAAGATACGTTTCGCCGTACGACGTGGCGCTCGTTTACGCAGGATTGGCGATAAAGATCAGGCGTTACTTCCACTCATACAGTTGCGAAGTGAAATTTCCGTCTTCATCAACCTCGTATTCAAACAAAACAGCCATCGAGTTGAGAGCCTTCAATTTCTTGGAAGATGTATCAAAGTAAATGGCGCCTCGAAAGCTCACGGCCCCTTTTCCTTTGGGGACACCGACACCCTGTCCCAGCCAGGTCATTGCTTCACCGTCTTCCGTCATGAGCATTCCCTGACCCTCCCCAAACACTGTTCCACTGTTTCTCATCACGGAACAATAGGTTGACATGGTGGTGTACTTTTTCCCCAGGATCTGACCCGTTCCCTGCTGTGAGGATTCTATTCTTACAGTCAAATCATCATTTCTTAGAACTCTTCTTCCCGTTATTTTGCCTTTCTCTTCTCCTATTTTTTTTCCGAGCATGTTTCCTAACCTCCTATTTGATATACGTTCATTTCATTCATTATCCCCAATGTTGATTACACACGCAACGTCTCTCTCTGCACAAATGTTTAAATTCGAAATCCCGATGCATCTACTTTAGTTCTGGACTCCATTTGAATCATTCCCGGCTGAGCGAAGTTCGCCGGACTGCCGCGAGTCAGGCAAGAAACTGGACAGCCGGACTAAATTGGTATCTGAACAAGAACGTGAAGTTCGCCTTCAGTTACGACACTACCAATTTTGAAGACGCCAACATCAAGACCGAGAAATTATTTATGACCCGTTTTCAGATTGCATGGTAAGGGAGGAGTCATGAGGAAGCACTTTTCCCCGGCGATATTTCTAGCAGCAGCGGTTTTACCGACGGTTGAGTAATTAATAAACCCATTGCGCTCGTAACAGAAGCGAGTGCATTCGACCCGCAATTCCAGAGCGATCCAGATCACTCATCCCGTATCCTGCTTCAATGCGCCACCGTTTGGTCGGCCACCACCCAAGGGCGAAGAGCCATTTATCGATTTCGGCTCCATGAATCTGGCCGTCGTCCAAATCCACATGAGAAAAGCGTATGGTTCCTTCGAAGGCGCCCCACCTTCCTTTTGGAATGAGACCGCGCGTGTAGCCTGCGCGTTTGTCATAGATTCGATTTTCCCCGGTAAAGACATAATTGGCCGTAATGTAGGACCCATGGAAATGCGGGTTCCCGTTTTCAACGGAGTTGACCCATGAATCCGTGTGCTCTGCAAGAACTTGAAACTGATCCCGTTCAAATACAAATTCCAATCCCAATTCATTTTGGTGATCCGCTGTGAAGCTGACCGTATCGACAAACGGATCCGTAACATTGGATTCCGGATTGCCCTTCAAACGGATCTTGCCTGCGTCGGCACCCGAGTGGCGGGCTGCAACGCCAAGATGAAGGAATCGCCGCCCATCTTCGCTCCAGTAGGGAAGACCGGTAAAGCGGGATGAAATCTGCGTGCCCGATTCTGAAAACTTCAGATCTTTCTCAAACCATTTATTAAAAACGCCAATCGACCAGGTAGCTCGGCCATTCAGGAGCCCGTTATCCAAACGAAGTCCAATGTTGCGCGAATTAAAGAACGGGCTCAAGATGCGCTCCAGGAACGGTTGGCTGGCGGCATCGGCGGCCATCTCGTAGACCCAGGGTTCTTTCATCTTGCCGATCCAGAGTCTGCTATCCGAGCCGACAGGTATGGCAAAAGCAACGTCCAGGAAGTTGAATTTGTCCTTTCCGGGATCCAGATCGAAGCCGTTAAAGTTGGCCGCGAGAAAATAATTCCAACCCTTGCTCACTTTGATTCGGCCGCTCAAACCGAATCGACCACCCCGGAGTTGCGTTTGGTCTTCCTGCTCTCCTACCTGACTGATATTCTCAGTATCTTGATCGAAAAAAGACTGATCGATCAGGAGCGCTGTAAAGAAGACTCCGGACACAACTTTGGTGTCGAACTTTGTCCAGGGAAGCTTCCCGTCAGGAAGATCGGGAAAGACATATTTCACCGCTTGTTGCGGAGCGGCGGAGGGAGCGGGTACAACGGTCTCTTCATCTTCAGCCGATCCTGTAGCAAAGCAGTAAAAGACGAGAACGATGAAGAATGCTTTTGTGAGCTTTGTCATTGTACTCCTTCCGCCACCTTCACGCAGCGGAAACCAACATGGTCGCTGCCGGTTGCCGAGACGCCGTGATCAGCTCATACAGTAGATTTTATCCGAAGCGTTTCAAAGAGTACGTCAGCGCAGCGATGCCGCTGCTTCCAGAGAATAAATGTGTGGCAGATTGCGAACGAGACATCGCCAGGATTCGCCTTCATCGCGGCTTCCCCAGATTTCTCCGCTCGTAGTGCCGAAATAAACACCGGTGCTCTTTTCATGATCGACTGTCATTGCCTGGCGTTTGACGGTCCACCACGCGTTCTTTTCCGGCAAACCTTGATTCTGGCGCTTCCAGGTTTTGCCTGCGTTTGAAGTACGAAAGACGGCGGGCTTCCCTTGCGGACTCGTTCGCGGCCACACAGCCGTGCCATCCATTGGAAACACCCATACAGTATTCGGATCGCGAGGATGAAGCACGATGGGAAATCCGATATCACCAACCTTCTTCGGCATCGCTTTTCCGATGCGAATCCATTGACCTTCCGGGCGTTCCATTCGGTAGATGCCGCAATGATTTTGCTGATACAAGCGATCAGGCATCAACGGATGCAACCGCACGCAATGTGGATCATGACCGTATTCTGGGTTGGGATCCGGAAGAAAATCGGCAACGCATCCGCGATTTAACGGCTTCCACGATGCGCCTTTGTCCGTGCTTTCAAATACACCGCCGCTGGACATACCAATGTACATGTGATTGGCATCGCGCGGATCAATGAGAATCGAATGCAGCTTCGGTCCGTCGGGAGTGCCATCCTGCTCGCCACCGGTCCAGGCTCTTCTTTGTGGATTCAGATTGAATCCGTCCACGTTTTCCCACGTATTGCCATGATCTTCCGAACGGAAAATCCCCTGCGGTGACGTTCCCGCATACCACACGCCAGGTTCGCTTGGGTGGCCCGGGGTGAGCCAGAATACATGATCGACTACAAGACCTTTCTCGCCTTCCTTTGCTTTCGGAAACGCAGGAGGGTTTGCAATTTCTTTCCAATTTTTCCCGCGATCGGTAGAACGGAAAACGGTGGGTCCAAGATGACCGGTGCGCGCCGCCATCAAAATCGTTTTGCCATCGCGAGGATCCATCTTGAGATGATGCACGATGTTTCCAAGCAAAATCGGATCAGAAGCTTCCCATCTTCTTCGCGATGCGTCTCCTTTGAGTATGAATGCGCCTTTCCGGGTTCCAACAAAAATTTCCATTTTCAGCCTCCAAACGCAGAGTATAGCAAAATACAAAGCAGTAGTATTAGCAAATCTCGAGCGAGATCCTTCTCTCAGCGGCTCTTCTCCCTATCTCGTTACCATCTCCTGATCTCCCTTACACTGGTAGAAATGTTTACAATAGTTAATCAACATTGATGGCGGTAGAATCTAATATGCCCACATTGGCCCCGGGAGCGGTTCTTTCACATTACCGGGTCCTTTCAAAGCTAGGCGCAAGTGGAATGGACGAAGTGCATCGCGTGGAGGCCACAAAGCTGCAACGGCCTGTTGCATTGCAGGTGCTTCCACAGCATCTAGCCTCCAATGAAGGTCGGTTTAGCCTGCGTCTTGCGATTCTCATCGCGGCCGCCGGCTTCTTGTCCGGTTGCAATGCGCCGGCGCCCCCTTCGGATGAAATCCGGATTGCTCTGAATTCGCACCCGCTGACATTGGATCCCCATTACACAAATGAGGTTACTTCACATATTATTCACTCTAATATATTCGATACGTTGGTGGAAATAGATTCTGATTTGAGGCTTTCGCCGGCGCTGGCGGCGAAATGGACCAACCCCGATGATCTCACGTGGATCTTCGACCTCACTCCCGATGTCCGTTTTCATAATGGAGACCCCTGCACTTCAGAAGATGTTGTCTTCAGCATCTTGAGGGCGAAGAATGATCCGAAATCCGATTGGAAGGGAGAAATGGTCGCAATCGAGCGTGTGGAAGCGCCTTCTCCCGAAAGAGTCGTTATCCGCACGACGCGCCCTTATCCAATACTTCTCAATCGCATTTCGAGCATTGCAATCGTTCCCAAGCAATATGTTCAGAGCCATGAATCTTCTATTCTTGAGGAACATCCGGTCGGCACCGGCCCCTACAGGTTTGTTTCCTGGGACAAGAAAAAAGGAATGATTGAGCTGCAGCGTTCGCAGAATTACTACAGGCAGGTTCCTGCTCTGCGAAAGGTTACGTTTTTTTTTGTTCCCGATCAGGACGAAAGAGTGCGTTCGATTCTTTCAGGATCTATCGACATGGTCACGGATACGCCTCTTGAATCACAAACAGTTTTGGGAAGGGATATCAAGCAGTTGGAAGTAGCCGGCCTTCGGGAGATGTTTCTGGCTTTTGATGTGAAACGGGAGCATACCCCTTATGTTTCCACGCCACGTAATCCCTTCCTGGACCGTCGCGTCCGGTTAGCCTTTCTTCAAGCGATCAATACCAAATGGATCATTCAACATATTCTTGGTGGATTCGCCGAACAAGCTAAACAGTTTGCTCCGCCCAACGTTTTCGGTTACGATGCCAAAATCGTGCGTCCCCCTTTCGATCCGGAAGTGGCTAGAAGATTGATGAAAGAGGCGGGATACGAGAAGGGTTTTTCC
>CAZDDB010000277.1:0-4991 GCA_964504105.1 uncultured Acidobacteriota bacterium | reverse complement strand
GCCACCTTTTCGGGCATATAGACAGCCATCACTTTCAGATTGGAAGAGCCGGGCTTTAAGATGTATACGCTCCGTTGATATTTCCCGATCGGATCTCTGTATTCCAACGTGTAGGTGATCACGTTGTTTTCCTTGTCTTTCCAGGATGTGGCCCATTCGTAGACGAATGAATCCGAGCCGACCCGATGATCTTCGTAGTACTTCCATCCGGAGATGTGCGAGGAAGGAATCCCGGGTTCCAGAAACCGTTCTTTGAGCGGTTCCCACCCTCTTTGTTGGAGCGGTCCAGTGATCTCTTGAATCGCGTCTGTCGCCGGAAACCTTTCTTTTAGCCTGTAAGTCATCTGGTCCATTCCGCGGAAACGGATGCGGTCCAGCTCTGTTGCCTCCTTCAGAACGATGAAGACGTCCTCACGCGAATCTTTTCCGCAAGAAGCAGTCGCAAGCAACAGGATCGCGGACAACTCTCCGAACAGATGCAGAGCGTTTTTGAAACGGGGGTGCGATATCAGATGTACCAATCGACAAATCCGCTGATTTTCAATAATATCTTTTATCAGAAGAAAGGAGTAGTTATGCCCGTTCCTGAATTCAAGTATCAAGATCCTTTTCCTCTGTCCGGTGACACAACGAGTTATCGCAGGCTGACGGAGGACCACGTTTCGATTACGCAGTTTGAAGGGAAAGAGATTCTAAAAGTGGATCCGGAGGCGCTGGTGATACTGTCCAATGAGGCAATGCGGGACGTTTCCTTCTTGCTTCGCACGGCTCATCTTGAAAAGGTCGCCGCGATTCTCAAAGATCCGGAAGCTTCCGCAAACGACCGCAACGTTGCGCTCGCGATGCTTCGAAATGCCGATGTGGCTTCAAAAGGCATCTTGCCGTTCTGTCAGGACACAGGAACCGCGACGATCATCGGGAAGAAGGGACAGCAGGTTTGGACAGGCACAAAGGATGAAGAATACTTGTCCAAAGGCGTGTTCAAAACCTATTTGGAGGAAAATCTCCGCTATTCGCAGACCGCCCCGATCGATATGTATCAGGAAGTAAATACGGGAAGCAATCTGCCTGCGCAAATCGATCTGTATGCAACCGAAGGAACCGAATACAGTTTCCTGTTTGTAGCGAAAGGGGGCGGATCGGCGAACAAGACTTTTTTATTTCAAGAGACAAAGGCGTTGCTGAATCCCGAACGGCTGGAGAAGTTTCTTTCCGAAAAAATGAAGATGCTCGGTACGGCTGCCTGTCCGCCCTATCACATGGCTTTTGTAATCGGCGGCACTTCCGCAGAGGCATGTTTGAAAACGGTAAAACTCGCAACGGCCGGTTATCTGGATCATTTGCCGACATCTGGAAATTCGATGGGGCAAGCTTTCCGCGACCTGGAAACGGAAGAAAAGTGTTTGCAGGCAGCATATAAATCGGGATTTGGCGCGCAGTTTGGAGGCAAGTATTTTGCGCTGGATGTCCGCGTGATCCGTCTCCCGCGCCACGGCGCATCCTGTCCGGTTGGAATGGGCGTTTCTTGTTCCGCCGACCGCAACATCAAAGGAAAAATCAACCGGGAGGGAATCTGGCTGGAAGAGCTGGAGCGGGATCCGGGACGTTTCATCCCGGAAGAGTACCGGGAGAGAGTCGAAAGCGACGCGGTGAAAATTAACCTGAACCGCCCGATGAAAGAAATCCTGGCGGAACTCACAAAGTATCCGGTGACAACTCAATTATCACTGAACGGAACGATGATTGTGGCGCGTGACATTGCGCATGCCAAACTGAAAGAGCGACTGGATCGAGGAGAAGAATTGCCGCAATATGTGAAAGACCATCCGATCTACTACGCCGGTCCGGCAAAGACCCCACAGGGCATGCCTTCCGGTTCGTTTGGTCCGACGACTGCGGGGCGGATGGACTCGTATGTGGATCTGTTTCAGTCTCATGGCGCGTCACTCATCATGATCGCAAAGGGAAATCGCAGCTACCAGGTTGCCGAAGCTTGCAAGAAATACGGCGGCTTTTATCTTGGCTCGATCGGCGGTCCGGCAGCCTTGCTGGCGAAAGAAAACATCCGGAAAGTCGAAGTGCATGAGTATCCCGAGCTGGGGATGGAAGCGATCTGGAAAATCGAGGTCGAAAATTTCCCGGCGTTTATTCTGGTGGACGATAAAGGAAACGATTTCTTCCGCCAGGTGTGCTTGTAAGGCGCCCGTTGATTTTCCTCCTCTGATCTTCTAAAATCCAATCATTTCCGGTTGCCGTGAAACACGTACGTTCGGTTCACATTTTCGTTCTTGAGCTGGTTCTTTTCCTATTCGTCAATGGTTGTTTCTCCGATCGACCCTCCGGTTCATCTTCCAAACAACCTGCGCTCCGCGTGAGTGTGCGCAAGGTTCTGCGGAGTCAGGATGGTTCGATTCAGATCACGCTTCCGAAAGGATGGAAAGAAGACAAAGACCTGCATGATGACGCGGTGTTGCAAGCTTCGGACCGTCTGAGTGAAAAGTATGTGATTGTTCTGTCCGACAGCAAAGAGGATTTCGAGGAAATGTCCCTGGCAAAGCATTCTGAGATCACTCGCGGCTCTATTCTTGCAGGCCTTTCGTCCCCACAAGTGACCGGCCCGGTAGAATTGACCATCAACGGCGCGCCGGCTATCCGGTACGAAATACGCGGCGGCACTGAAAATATCAATGTTGTTTATCTTCATACGACCGTGGAAACTTCCGGGATGTTCTATCAAGTTCTGGCCTGGACTCTGAAATCCCGTTTTGAGAAAAATAAAAGCGACTTGCAGGAAGTAACCAATAGCTTTCAAGAATCTGCGATGGCGCCTTCGTCGAAATAGACGCCCTGCGCGAATCCTAACCCTGACGAGCCGGAGCCAAACAGGGGTTCCGTGGTATCCGGTGTTTCGATTTTAACGCAAAGGCGCAAAGGCGCGAAAAAAATCCAGCAAGATAGTGTCAGTTATTCGGTGTTGAATTATGATTGGCGCAGGTTTCGCGTGCTACGCATCCTGGCTGATCCACTTCTGGAAAAACTCATCGCGGGTTCTGTATGGTGTAGATTAACGGAAGCATCAAATGCTACTGAGCAGTTTGTTACTTCTGGTACTCGCGGCTGCGCTGCACGCAATCACGAATACTTTGATGAAGAAGTCACGCGACAAGATCGCCTTTTCCTGGTGGATGTTGACCGCGTTCTCGGTGACCGCCTTTCCATTAAACAACAAACTACCACGCGTCGAGCCGGCCGGGTGGCTCATTGTGCTTGTCAGCGGCCTGCTGGAAGCGGTTTATTTCTTCACCTTGACGCGCGCCTATACATCCGGCGATCTGTCGCTGGTCTATCCGATTGCGCGCGGATCAGCGCCGCTTTTCGTATTACTCTGGGCCCTCTTATTTCTGGGCGAGCGACCCACCTGGACCGGTCTTTGTGGCATCGCCTCTGTCATCACAGGACTTTACTTGATCAATCTTTCTTCTCTCCGCGATTGGAGCCGGCCCTTGCACGCATTTCGGTCGCCCGCTTCGCGATGGGCGCTGCTTACAGGTGTTCTCATTTCCGGATATTCAGCAGTTGATAAAGTAGGTGTCCGCTATTTTCATCCGTTTGTATATCTGTATCTGATTCTGCTGGTTTGTTGGATCTTTTTATCGTTTCAATGGCTGATTCCCGATCGTCGTATCGCTCTCATGGAGGAGCCTCGGAATGGCAGACTGATTCCGATTATCGCCGCCGCTGTATTAGGTGCTGGCGGCTATTTGCTGGTGCTTGGTGCGATGCGACTGAGTCCGGTCAGCTATGTCGGCCCGGTGCGTGAAGTTTCTGTTGTAATGGGTGCGTGGATTGGCATCCGCTATTTGGGAGAACAGGGTGGCTCCCTGCGAATTGCAGCATCGATCCTTGTGGTCCTGGGAATCGGACTGATTGCGATTTTTGGCTGAAAACAGATTATTTTACAAACACCTTAAATAAAATAGCCCGGGTGTTCATAAGACGCACTACACTAGTTGACAAGTATCCCGAACGTTTCTATATTAGAATAGTTTGAAAACAGAACTATTTGGAGTGTGAAATGGGGACTTTAGAACAAAAAGAAAAGGAGCTGCTTGATTATCTGGACACGCTGGTGCATCGCGTGATGATGGATCAAGGGCAGTCGGCTGCCATGTGTTCCAAGCGGGAGATGAGGATCATCGATATTCTCGGCAAGAAGGGACTCATGATCATGACCGAGGTGGCCGAGGAAGCCATGCTTTCGCTGAGCACCGTAACCGGCATCATGGACAGCCTCGTGGAAAAGGCCTTTGTGCGCCGGGAAAGATGTGAGGAAGACAGACGGATCGTTCGAGTTGAGCTGACTCCTGAAGGGCATAAATTGCATCGTCAGTCGCTGGAATTCCGGATGAAGCTCGTCCACGGCATGCTGGCACCGCTCACCAAAAGTGAGCAGGATGACTTCATCGGATTGTTCCGGAAGATTGCCGAGAAGATTCAGGCAGAAAAAAAAGCAACTGTAGCGTAACCAAATGAAAGGCTCCGCGGATCGGCGGAGGTTTTTATTTTTTTTAATAGTTCGAAATGAGAACTATTTAATTAGTAAAATGTATGAGCACAAAAGTAGTCTTTTTTCAAACGGAAAGGAGGTTTTATGACCACCCAAATCGCAACATTTAAGACATCTTCATTCAAACTTCTTGGTGTCGCTATTCTTTCCATGACCCTGATCATTGTGGGTTGTGGAAAAAGCGCTGCCCCGGCGTTCCAACGTCCGCCGGCACCGGTCATGGTTACGGTAGCTGTGAAGCAGGATGTTCCTGTTTACCTGGATGCGGTCGGCAAGACTGTGGCACGCGAAGTTGTATCGATCCAACCCCAGGTTTCCGGCAGAATCACACAGATCCATTTTGTGGATGGCGCGTATGTCAAAAAGGGCGCTCCGCTTTTCACAGTGGATCCGCGGCCGTATCAGGCACAACTTCATGCTGCCG
>CAZDDB010000276.1:1414-5048 GCA_964504105.1 uncultured Acidobacteriota bacterium | reverse complement strand
ACTGAAGGCGCCCCCAAGACGACTGCTCCAGCGGTGACAATCACTGTGCCGTCATCCAGACTGATTTCACGGATTCTTGTTCCAGGCGTCAGCACATTTCCGTTGTTGTCCAGTACCTGAGCGGTGCCCGCCGGGTCCCAGGTGAAGCGGAAACCGGCGACCTGGGCAAACCGTCCATCGAAGATGTCCACCTGAGATACGGCATTCTCCAGAATTTCTTTGAATTGTCCTGCCGGTATATTCGGCACGACGGCCAACGAATTCGGAAAGGGAACAATCTCGAAAGTATCCAGCTCCGAAAGATTGCCTGAAGGAATCACGCTGTCATTTCGGATTGCGCCCCCGTTTACAATTGCGACATCCGGCGCCGGTACGCCGAAGCCGGGAGCCAGTCTGGTAGCTTCGGCAAAAAGCGCATCCGCAACAAGATTGCCTTCATTGGTTTCTATCGTACGGACATCCGTTTCGAGACCATCCAGATCGACTTCGCTCGTGGCAATCACATGGGACGCTAAAGCGTTAACAGCGGCCTGAACCGGCTCTACAACATTCTTTTGAATTTTGCGATCGGGTAGCACTGCATCCGGATGATTCCCTCCCGCAACACGAAACGGATGCGATCGTGTCTCATCCACCGTGATCAGGTTGCCCTGGCTGTCAAAACCAGCCGTGAGCTGTCCGATGTATCGATATTGTCCGGTTGTGCTGACCAGCGGCACCTTTTTCCCATCCGCATCGTCCAGGAGCAACGGATAGGGAGCAAATGCGATGTCGCCCGGAATCAGCAAATCTTCTGGATTCGCCTGCAGCTCATTGGATCTTTCACTGGCGGCGGACACGACAATATCGATCGCTCGAAGCTGCGCCAGCAAAACTGCGTCCTCATCGAGGGTTTCCAGGTGCGTCATCAGGATGATGATTTCAACTCCCGCTCCTTGCAGTCGTTCCACTTCCGCTTCCACGTCTGCTACAATATTAGAATGAACGATTACATTTCTGGGGCTCGAAATAATGGAGAGTCTCGTTGTGGTTGCGCCGATAATTCCAACCTTTTCTCCCTGGACTTTCACTACCACGCTGCCGGCAAGCTGTTCTGCGGATACCAGGTTCTGCAGATTCGGTTCGTTGTGGAAGTCAAGATTGGCGGAAACGAACGGCAGAGAACGAAAACCCTCGATAAAATTTGCAAGGATATCGGGGCCGAAATCAAAGTCATGATTTCCGAGACCCGAGGCGCTGTAGCCGATGCTTTCCATGGCGATCGTTTCATAAAACGGAATTCCTTTGGTCAGACTTGCATTGAATTGCGCGCCGGCAAAAATATTATCCCCGGCAGTAAGAAGAATGAAGCCCCGCTTCGACCGCGGATCGGGACCGCGAAGAGCATCCTTTTTTAGTTTCTCCGCCAGCGTAGCGAAACGCGCAACTCCCCCAAAATCCTCTTCACCAGGTCCGGCGTCAATCAATTGCGATTCCGCATCATCGTTGTGCAAAACCGTGAGCCAGAAAGATACATTAACCTTCTGTCCGCCTTCTACGGGAATTCCGCAAAGAAGCAGGCATAAAAGAAATACGTAAACATGATTCTTGATATGCATCATTCTCGTTCCTCAATTGTTTCGTTTGGCGTCCATTATTGGATGTTGCTGGGTCGAACAGTGCAAGGTGCCCAGGCCCCACACCAGATCGACGCAATCGATGCCAATCACTTCGCGGGTCGGGAAAAGTTCGCGAAGAATCGTGAGCACAGTTTCATCTTGGCGGCAGCGAAATGTGGGGACGATCACCGCGCGATTCGCAATGTAGAAGTTTGCATAACTTGCAGGCAAGCGATTGCCTTCATAAACGACCGGGTCCGGCATCGGAAACGTTACAACCTTCAGAGGGGAACCATCTTGATCCCGCATTGTTTTGAGATCCTCGTAATTCCGCTTCAGGATTTCATAGTTCTCATCCGCTTCGTTTTCCTCCACTGCACAAACCACAGTACTCGAATTCACAAATCGCGCGATGTCATCAATATGACCATCCGTGTCATCGCCGATGATTCCTTCTTTCAGCCAGAGTACGTTGGTTGCGCCAAGATATTGGCGCAGGGAATCCTCGATTTGCCGGCGGCTCAAATGAGGATTGCGATTTTGATTCAGCAGACACTGCTCTGTTGTCAGAAGTGTTCCTTCGCCGTTCACATCAATGGAGCCGCCCTCTAATACCATACCGGGCTGCACAATGGGCAATTGGAAGATCCTTGCAATGTGCTGTGGCACAGCGTCATCCTGATTCCATGGCGGATACTTGGCGCCCCAGGAGTTGAAGATCCAATCGGTGACAACCAGATTGCCGTCCTGATCCCTGACAAAGATGGGACCATGGTCCCGGGACCAGGAAGCATCCGTCGGGATGTGCATGAACAATACTTGTTCGAGCAGGGCAGCGCTGATTTCTGTTTCCTGAAGCACCTCGCGGGCAGCCTGTTCCATCGCTTCATCGTTGACGCAAACAAAGACTTTTTCGCCGGCAGCAAGAGCGCGAATGATCGCGGCGTAAACGCGCGGAATCGGAGAAAAATTTCCAGGCCAGTGGTCTTCGTTATGCGGCCATGCAAGCCAGGTTCCTTGGTGCGTCTCCCACTCGGCAGGCATCCTGTACATATTTAAGATTGCTCATACTTGATTCTGCGGGCTTCCAGAAAAGGCCAATCCCTCTTTTTCTGATCGATTACGTTCAAATCGCATTCCGCGACAACAATCGCTTCCTCATTTGCCGGCGCCAGGATCAGCACCCTTCCGTAGGGATCACTGACAAATGAGCTCCCCCAAAAATTCAACCGGTCCTCCATTCCCACTCGATTTGCTGTCGCAACAAAACAATTGTTCGCGATCCCGTGCGCGATCTGAACCGTTTTCCACATATTGTTCTCTGCCTCGTTCAACTCTTCTCTTGTTTGAGATACGGGCCAGCCAATCGCCGTTGGATAAAAGAGGATCTCCGCTCCTTCGTCTGCTTCGATGCGCGCGCCTTCCGGAAACCACTGGTCGAAACAGATCATCGGACCAACGGTGGCGTACTCCGTACGAAAGGCGTGAAATCCCAGATCACCCAGCGCAAAATAGTAGGCTTCGTCATAATGATTGGCCGGGTCATCGGGAATGTGCATCTTCCGGTATTTGCCTGCCAGTTGTCCGCCGGCATCTACAACCACAGCGGTATTGTAGAATTTCTCAGCTCGTTCAAAGAGGGAAGTAATCACCGCAACTTTGCAATCCGCAGCTACCTCGCTCAGAATCGCTGTTGTCGGACCGGGCACAGGCTCCGCCAGGGCGAAATAACGGTCGTCCCGCTTCTGGCAGAAATATGGAGAGTGAACCAATTCAGGAAGGCAGACAATTTGCGCACCTTTGGAAGCAGCCTCCCGAATACCCTGCGTGGCCTTGTTGATATTGACGTCCACTTTGTCGCCACAATGCATCTGGACTAATCCAACGGACACTTTCTTTTTCATACGAGCTTCACGAAATCCATTATAAACTGCGACAGCGCGTAGTGCAGAACTTTAGATATACCCAAATTACTCGCGGACAAAAAGAATCCTGCCCGAATCGTAAATGGCGGGAGAGAAAACGTGGTCGAACAG
>CAZDDB010000276.1:0-1314 GCA_964504105.1 uncultured Acidobacteriota bacterium | reverse complement strand
TGAGTTCGAAGTCCTGGACTTCGGGACGGGCGAAGCGATACTCCTGTTCATGAAACAGAGGAAGCAGCAGCGCGTGTGTACGGATCAACTTTTCGGCTTGCTGATAAATGTCGTGGCGGAGCTGGGGATGCGTTTCCTGGCGTCCTCTTTCGATGAACCGATCCATTTCGGGCGTGCCGCAGAATTGCCCCACCAATCCGCTTTCGGTGTGCATGATCCCGCTGAAAAACGTATCCGCATCCGGATAGTCTCCGATCCACCGGGTCAGGACGAAATCGAATTTTGGACCTACAATGGCTGATCCCAGTTCGGCCTTTGCAGCATCCACGCTAACGTGAAATCCGTTTTCTTGAAGGGCCTGAAAAAGATTCTTAGCAAGTGAAGAATAAGCTCCATCAAAAATTGAATGCGTGATGGCAATCACTTCGAAATTGGATTTGCTTCTTTCCGGAATCGACAGATCACTTCGCCGGCCTGGTTCGTAACCGAGCAGACCGGGTGGAATGAGACTCTGCGCGGGCACGGCAAGCCGTCCCAAATTTCGCCGCACGAGTGTCTCCACATTCAACGCTTGAACGCACTGATGACGGAATTTTTCTTCAGAAAAAGGAGACCGATGGATGTTGAAAGCGAGAACATACGTGGAAAGGCGGGGAGTCTCCCTGTAACGGGAAGCGAATTCCGATTCGTGTCTGAGCATCTCCACATCCGAAGGAAACAGATCTCCGGCAAGTGAGAACCGCCCGGAACGGAAACCGGACAGGATCTCCTCCGGTGGAACGCCAAAGGAAAAAACCAGACCTTCGCTTTTCGGATATCCCGCACGCCAGTAATCGGGATTTGCCTCCAGCTCAAGCCGCTGCGCCGGCTCGAATCGCAGAATCCGGAATGGACCTGTTCCCACAGATCCTTCTCGCCAGCTCACATCAAATCGTCGCGTGCCCTCCGGTACGATGGCAGCGCTTGGATACGAAACGAGCGCCGGAAAAAATGAAAGTTGTTGTTCCAGATCCACCGTAAACTCCGAAGCCGAGACGATGCGGAAACCTTTTAATTCGGTGGCCTGACCGTTGAGTAATTCGTTCGCTCCCTGGATGGGAGAAAGAAGTGAACGACTGCGACTCTCTCGATTCTGCAATGCATGCTCAAACGAATATCGAACGTCCCTTGCAGTCACGCGTCTACCATCATGAAAACGAACATCTTTTCGTAAACGGAAACGGAATCGTCTGCCACCTTCCTCGATATATATGTCTGAAGCGAGCCACGGAGTAATTCGTGCGCCTTCCGTCTGGCGGGTCAACGTTTCAAAAA
>CAZDDB010000275.1:0-5075 GCA_964504105.1 uncultured Acidobacteriota bacterium | reverse complement strand
AGCGTGTATCCGTGGTAACGCGGATCGAGGGTTCGAATCCCTCTCTCTCCGCTTTTGTTTTGCTGAGGGGACTGATGAATATACTGCTGGTGGATCGAAAAAAGAACATTCTGGACACGATGGGGGAAATTCTTGAAATTTGCCACAATCATTCTGTGCAGGGCGCAAGTTCCGGAAAAGAGGCTTTAAAATGGATCCGGAAGAAAAAATATGATCTGGTAATCACTGATCTGTCGCTACCCGTGATGAATGGACTGGAGCTGATCTCCCGGATCCGCAAGCTCCGTCCAAATCTACACATCACTGTGTTGACCGCCATTTCCTGCAACGATTCACTTCGGGAAAAACTGAAAGTCCTCGATGTGGAATATATTTTCATAAAGCCGAAGAACATTCCCGAGCTGCTGAGCTACATCAAACGGCTACAAGCCCGAATCTCAGCCGCGTAGGGGCGACCCTTGTGCTCGCCCTCTAGAGAAATGCCATTTCATGAGGGCAGGCACAAGGCCTGCCCCTACCTCAGAAACGTGATCCGTTTGTGATTGTAATCGATGAGCAGGGTATACCCTTCCAGAAAGTCCTGCCCCAGAATTAGATCCAGTTCGAGTTCGAGCGCTTCACTGATCTCGGCAAGGTTCAGGGCGAGCATCCGGTCAAAAGTTTTCTTGAGCGGCCCAATCTGGACATCCACATGATCCGAAACGAGCAGGTCTTCCACCTGTCCCCCGAGTCCAAACAGTTGTGGTTTCTGGTTTGCCATCCTGCTGAGCGGATCATTCACATGTGTGTGTCTGAGCGCCGCGGGTTTTGCAAGAATGCTGCGATGCGCGCCGGTGTCGACAAGAATATCGAGAGTTTCCTCCGATTTACGGACCCTGCCTTTGAGGATGATCATTTTGTTGATGTTGCGAAACGGGAGAGTGGTTGCGCTTGAGAAATGAAGTCCGTGTTTTTGCAGAATTGCGACCGGATCTTCATTGGAAGACGTAAAGAGTGTCATCTCCTTCCCGGATCGCATCGGAAGCAGAACCAGATAATCGGAAAAAAAGACGGTTCCCGCAACGCCGTCGATATCGGCCGCTTTGAAAGCAGGGCTGATGGCTACAACGGCATTCTTCATCTCGAATTTTCCAGCATCAAACTGATCAAATACAGCGCGTGTCCCTTCTGTCTTTTGTTTTTTTCCCAAACCGATCATGAGCAGATTGCTGGTTAGTTTTGGCTGCCAGTTCCCGTTTTTCAAAGACAATCCTGCGGCGCCGGTATCCACAAGCAACGTAACGGATTTCTTTCCGTCAATCTTCGCTTTTACCAGAAGCCGTCCCATAGAAAATTCGGAATCGATGGTCTCTGCTTCAGAACCCAGTGAAGAAACATTCAGATCCATCCCCTTTGTTTTCTGTATGAAGTCTATGGTTTCTTCCGCTGAAGTTTTCTTCAACGGGTCTTCCGGCCTTTGCGCAAGATATTTCTTGAAGTATTCCTCTACCTCGTCTTCAGTGGATGCAACGTTGCCGGCAAAGAACAACAACTCCGGACGGCCGGGTGACAGCTTCAAGCTGCGGCTTATGTAATCTCGGGACCGGGGGAGATCGTTCTCCCAGAGTGACAGGGTTGCAAGCCCCAGGAGCGACTCCCAATCTTCACCAAATTTTGATCTGGCCTGTTCCATCTCGCCGATTCGAAGAAGAGCAAGGCCAAGGAGTGAGTCTTTTGCGGCAAAGTCACAGCCATCCATTTTCTTTTGCAGATGGATTCTTTCTTCCCAGACTCCAGCGGTGAGTGGATCCGAAAAGGCCTGTTTCAGAAGTTCATGGGCCCTCTCATATTCGCCGCTGTAGTAGGCAAGAAGAAACCGGGATCGTGAATCTTCTTCTGCAAATAGAATGAGCGGAATCAGAAGAATGAGAGGTAGGAATTTTCTCACAAAAAACATTATAATCGTGTTTCCAGGTTCCAACCGCAAAAGACCGCAAAGTGCGCAAAGAATATTGATTTTCTTTTCTTTGCGGTCTCTGCGGTCTTTGCGGTTTAACCTCCGGATTGCGAAGGATCCGGGACCAATGCAATGCAGATCTGCGAACCCCGTCAGGTCCGGAAGGAAGCAGCGGTAAGTAGACACCTGTATGTGCCGTTGGGATCCTGGATCCTTCGGAAGTCGGATATGAACCGCAAAGAAGGCGAAGACCGCAAAGAGAATAATTTGATTTTTCTTTGCGCACTTTGCGGTCTTTGCGGTTTATACCTTTGAACTTTATATGTATCAAGTTTTAGCACGAAAATGGCGTCCGCAGGTATTTGAAGATCTGGTCGGGCAGCAAACGACGACTCAGACACTGCAAAACGCAATTGCATCGGGAAGGATTGCGCATGCGTTTCTTTTCTCCGGGCCAAGAGGGATCGGAAAAACGACGAGCGCCCGGATTCTTGCAAAAGCGTTGAATTGCCAATCTGCAGCCGGCCCTGTGATACGCCCATGCAATGAATGCCCATCCTGCATCGAGATCGCCGCTTCGCGCTCTATGGATGTGCTGGAAATCGATGGAGCCTCCAATCGCGGCATCGATGAAGTCCGCGAGCTGCGGGAGTCCGCAAAATATCAGCCGATGCGTGACCGTTTCCGGATCTATGTCATCGATGAAGTCCACATGCTGACTACCGAGGCGTTCAATGCGCTTCTCAAGATCCTGGAAGAGCCGCCTCCTCATGTATATTTCATCTTCGCCACCACGGAACAAAGAAAGGTTCCAGCCACCATTATTTCGAGATGCCAGGTATTTGATTTCAAACGAATTCCGGACCGTCTTCTGGTACAACGTCTCTTGCAAATTACGCGGGAAGAAGGAATCGAAATCCCTGAAAAAAGCCTGGAAATGATTGCAAACGCTTCCGAAGGCGGATTGCGCGACGCTCTCGGAACGCTGGATCAGATGATCGCGTTCAGCGGGACCACAATCAAAGAAAAAGATGTGGAGTTGATTCTTGGTCTTGTGGATACGGAAGTGATGATCGAAATGGGTCAGGCGATTGCCGCCGGCAACACGGCGGCTGTGCTATCCATCCTGGACCGGATCGCCGAATACGGAATCGATTACAAGACCTTTTACAATGAAATCCTCTCCTTTTATCGCAACCTATTTCTCATTCGCTTTTCCGAGACTTCCTCCGCCGAAGAGCGGCTTAAGAAACTTGCTTCCGAATATGATGACATCCATCTTCTTCGCATCTGTCATCAGCTGGTTTCCATACAGAATCTTTTGCGCATGACGGGCAACCTCAGGTTTCTTTTTGAAATCACCCTTGTGAAATTATCTCAGATGAAGCGTCTTGTCCCTTTAGAAGAGATCGCAGACAGCCTAAAAAAAAATAGTAGTTTGAAGGTTCCCGCTCCGGCAGCAAGGGTACCGGTCAGTACGAAGGAGAGTATTGTTTCGACTCCACCGCAGATGCAGGGGCAAAAGGGAGCGGTCCCGGATGATTTTATCGCGGCAGTTATCGATGAGCTGGAATCACAGAACCCCAGGCTTGCAGCGGCCCTGGAAAGCGCAAGACTGCATCAGAGTGATTCACAGATGGATTTCTATGTGCCGGAATCCTATTTCCGAATGATGAGATTGGACGCGAAGGACCAGCTGGAGCTGGAAACTCTTTTGCAGCGCAAGCTTGGTGGTCAGGTACGCGTCCAACTACACCGCGGTGAACCGCCGGCAGAGGAAGGAGCCGTGAAGGTGGCGACACCGGAGACTCTCGTGGGAAAGGACCCGTGCAGGAATTTGTAAAAACATTCAAGGGAAAAATCAACAAGATTGAATTGATGAAAGGTTCCAGAGCGTAAACACTCTGAATACCGCAAGGATGGTGGGATGAGATGAATATGAACAAGATCATGCAGCAGGTGCAGGAAAAGCAGAAAAAGATCCAGGATGAGCTGAATGCCATGCGCGTCACGGCAAGCTCAGGCGGGGGCATCGTGGAAGTAACTCTCGATGGAGCCAAGCAGATGGTTTCCATCAAGATCGATCCCCAGGCGGTAAACGCGGAGGATGTCGAGATGCTTCAGGATCTGATCCTCGCTGCATATCATGAAGCATTCCGGCGGTCTGAAGAAGAAGCGGCGCAAAAAATGGGAGCGCTGATGGGCAACCTGAAGATCCCCGGTCTCGGCAATCTATTTTAGGATTATGGAATATCCGCTGCAGTACTATCCCGCACCGCTGGCCCGAGTGCTGGAAGAATTAATGAAACTGCCCGGAATCGGGATCAAATCGGCCCAACGGATCGCCTTTCACGTCCTGAAGATGCCTCCCGGCGAACAACAATCTCTGGCGGATTCGCTTGCCCATCTAAGGGAGCAAATCAGGTATTGCTCCGTCTGCTGGAACTTCACCGATGTAGATCCATGCAAGATTTGTTCGGATTCCCGGCGGGACGAAGATGTCATATGCGTAGTAGAAGAACCGACAACACTGATCGCGATCGAAAAGACACGCGAGTTTCGCGGGAAATACCACGTGCTGCTGGGTTCTCTGAACCCGATTCAGGGAATTGGTCCGTCCGAACTGAAAATCAAGGAGCTGACGAACCGTCTGAAAACGAGACGCGCACAGGAAGTCATTCTGGCCACCAATCCCACTGTGGAAGGAGAAGCAACCGCGGTGTACATTTCGAGATTGATCACGCCACTTACCGATAAAGTCAGCAGGATAGCGCTGGGCGTACCCGTAGGCGGCGATCTCGAATATGTAGATGAAGTGACCATGACCCGCGCGATTGCGGGACGCCGCACCATACAATCGTAAACCTGTTCGCTCGGACCGCACAGAGATGCCGGCCACAGCGGTCACAGCGCGACCCTAGCGGGCCGTAACCAAAGGATGAAGACAGAAGGATGAAGGATGAGGCGAGTGCCGGAAGCGAGTCTGTAGCGCGGCCTTCCAGCCCGCCGGTAGTGGCCGTGCACGAACTTCTACGGCGGGCAGGATGCCCGCGCTACCATGGTTCACAGAATTCTTGCCGAACCCGTCCGTCTCGATCCGTCTGATCCGTCTGATCCGTCTCAGCAAGATTGCAAAATC
>CAZDDB010000274.1:0-5082 GCA_964504105.1 uncultured Acidobacteriota bacterium | reverse complement strand
CGCGAATTCGCGCAGCTCATTCTGATACTGTTTCATCTCCGCATCATCTAGAAAACCGTTCACGAAAAACGCATCGGCAAGATACCGGATCTTGCCACGATCTTCGGCCAGATCCAGCTTGTATCTCACGAACTGCCCCTTCTTCTCCTCATGGACGGGCGAGGAAACAAGCGAGCGGCCGTTCACATCGGCAGTGGCCTCAATCACCAATCGCACAGGACTTCCCAGGGCAAAGAACTGTCCGGCATCCGGATCAAGAGCCAGGTTCTCCAGCGCCGAATACTTCATCGCGTTGATCAAAAAGATGCCATACGCTTGCATCTGCTGCACAGGTGTGGAGAACTCCAGCTGGAGCGAGCGTTCGCCATCCGGACTGGTTTTCACGGCCTGTACGGGAAGACCGGATTCAAGAAGCGTACTATAAACATAGTATTCGATCCGGTTCTTCATCAGCGCGTTCTGCATCGATTCGACCAGCATCGATGCCTCCCCAAGCGTCTGCACCTGGCCGGTCCATTTCACGCCGGTTTCCGAATAGACACCGGAAAGAGAAAGTCTCACCACGTTGGAAGTAAAGTAATCTTCGGGAATTTGCCGCAGATCATTTGGACCGCCGGCAACCAGCGCATACTTCCCCTGTATTACCGAAGGGATCTCCCCCAGCCGGAAATTCTTCACCGTACTGTCCACCCAGGTCCCGTTCCGGATTGCAGGAAGATATGCGATGCAGTGATTAAACTGCTGCGGACTCGGAAAATCGCGATAAAAGAACTTGCTGCTTCGCGTATCCACCAGCGCCGGATACCCTTCAATGCCGGCCTTCTTCAACAGCGTCAGGTACAGCAGCGTCAGATCCTTGCAGTCTCCGTACTTTCTCTGAAAGGTATAGTTCGCAAACCGCGGCTTGTATCCGCCGATCCCGATTTCAATCGCCGTATACACATAATTTTTCTGAACATACACATAAAGCGCTTCCGCGATTTTCTCCGGATCGGAATTCGCGGACTTTACCTCTTTCACAACAGCATCCATCCCCGGATCTTCCTTGTACGCAAACCGGGAAAGCTCCAGAAACCAGTTCGCAATGTCCTGCCAGCTTCGCGTATTCAACAACCAGCGCTCGGTGATACATTGATCCGGAAGAAACCTCACCTTCCTTTCCACGCTGCCAAAACTCTCCGACTTTCCGTGCAGCACAATTTCTTTCTGATCCGTCGACTCGAACACAAGAGTCGTCTTCCCTGCCGATTCCGATTTCTGCGCCTGGATCCCCGGGTTGTCGCTTCGGTATTTCAGAGGCGCGGTGGAGGGATATGTGATGGAGCAAACGGCGCGCCGCACCGGAACCGATGTTGCGTACACCCACGGATCGATGTACAGCAGACTCGTGACGTGACGGTCATAGTCCAACCGTACCGTGCATCCCCGCGCAAGTCTGGGAGGGGCAATCACAAGCGCCTTGTAGTCAGTCAGCGATTGCGCCGATTGCGATACGGGAAGCTCCACAAAATCATCCGTCTTCATTTTGACGGTCGGTTCACCCGGACACGTCACCGAGCAGCTTACGTTCTTGATCTGAATTTCCGGATTAACCGCCAACACCTCGCGGTAGTCTGCTCCTTCCTCCGTCAGGATCTTCACGGTCTGACCGTGATGCTCCGCCGCAAAAGAGCCTGACTCCACTACAATCGTGTCTGTCTTCTCCACGATTTCATAATCCGATGCAAGCAAAACCGTGCCGACCGCCATCCAGAAAGCGACCATCACGATCTGCATTCTAGTTTTTGTTTTTCCCATCATCATTTCTTTCCTTGGCGGTCTTGGCGTTCTTTGCGGTTAATTCCTCCCGGGCTCAGGAATCAAGATCGACCAAAAGTGGTTCGCATAATATTGATTCAGAAATTCAACAAACTTCACAAAATTTGCCGGACGAAGCTGCAGATCGCGGATGATCAGCTTTTCATTGATCTGCGTCTCGCGAGCCTGCTTTTGAAACGACAGATCATAACGCGCCGGACCGCATTCCAGCTGCGCAGATGCCGGCAGCAGTGTCCCTTCGGGAATCCTGATCTTGTACGAAGAGGAAATTTCCCCGGCGACAGGAAGAAGAAGCGGACTCACGCGGCCTTCCAGGAGCGACTGCCTCACTTCGAAATCAGAAATCCAGAATTCGTTTTGGAGCATTTCCAGATCGCCGCTGATCGTACGCCGCGGAACAGAGCCCGTCCCCTTCAGCTCAATCCCGGTCTGTAAGAACTGATACTCCATTCCGCTTAAATCATTTGCGCGAATCCGGGAACGCAGGAATACGACAACCGCCTTTCGCAGCTCCGCATCTCCTTGCTGGCGGTAAATGCGCACAAACTCGGTCTGAAACTCGCCTCCGAGAAACCACCGAAACTCGAGTTTCCATCGCCCCGTTTCAGGAATTGCGCTTAACTCCAAATGACTCTTGTTTCCTTCGCGATACGGTGTTCTTGTTGTGTAGACCTCTCCCGCTTTGAACTGACTCTCCAAAAGTAGTGGAATTCCAACTGCAAAACGGTTCATTGCGTCCGAAGAAATCAGGTTGGCCGGCATTCCATTCTGATTGCAATCCAGCAGGATCTCCCCGGCCGGAGTCTTTACGTTCAGATAAACCAGGTCCAGATCGAGAGGAAAAACCGCTTCTTTGTTGGCTTCCGCCTTGTCGTGCGAGTTGACCAGAATCAGATCCGAGCTCCATCTCAGGATTCTGAAGCACGACGTCAGAAAGAGCGCGAAACTATGCGGAGTTGCAACCTTTGCCTTGAACGTTTCAGACGGATCCTCAAACTCAAACCCGGATTCCGGCAGCGTTTCTTCCACAATGCGGATCCGGCGATCGGCCTGCTGATATACAGCCCGCACCATGGCGGCTGGATCTGTCTTGTCTTCCGTGCTCTCCAGCACAAAATTACGAATCTCGCCGGGCAGCATCGGAGCCACGCGGGCCTGTTCCGCGACAAACGCCCCGTAACTCCACCAATCCTTGAAGATATCGTAGTCCCGTCCCATCCTGTTCTGAATCACAATGCGCAAACCCGGAACCCCCTGTACGGCGCCGGAGGACTGCGGCTCGATCATTGCCGGCCGCACATGATCTACTACAAATATAGTACGTGAGTATTGGTTTTGCGACTCCACATAGCTGTCCCGCGACACCTGGATGGGACTGCTCCCCGGAGGCGAGTAGCGGACATACGAATAGGCATAGTCGCTGGGATGTGTCAGAACAAGAATCGCTTTCAAAGCCGGAAGCGGTTCGGCAAAGTGAAAGTCATCGATTAAAAACGGGTACGGATACTCGAGCGTCGCCATGTATTCGATAAGATCCCCCGGTTCGACGCCGGGCATGGCAAATTGCGCCAGAAAGTAAGGGGAGGAATAGGTTGTCAGTTTTTCTGTGCGGACAAGCTCACGCGAGGGAAGATTCTGAATCTTGCCGTCCGGCTTGATCGTACGAGCCAGGATGCGGCAGGTGGAAAGACAGGGCAACTTGATGGTCGTATATTGTTTGCCCGCCTGAGTGAGGATCTTGATGATCTTGTGTATCCGGCGTTCATGCTTTGCATCCAGCTGTCTGTATTCCGTCAGCGAAAGAATCGCAACTGCCGGGATGTCCGGATAATCCGCCGCCCCCGGCATCTTCAAAATCTGATACTGCCTGAGTGTATCGTCCAGCGGATGAAACGCTTCGGTCGCAAACGAAACTGCGGCGGCGAACAGTAATAAGGCTATTGTAGCGATCGTTTTCAATTTGTAAGTCCCCACAAAAATCGTGCCCTAGCTTATAATATCTCCTCAAATCGTTCAATTACAGACAGGTCTTTATCAATTGACATAACATATGATATGTACTATGTTTAGTAATGAAGAGATTGTTATGATGGAACTGGATGACACGACAAGCGAGCAAAAGCGGAAGACCCAAAGGCACCCTCTACAAGGCGGTTTATGTGGAATATGCAAAAGATCCTCTTCCTTCCAGAAGTAACTCGGGGCGGTTCCATGACAAGGGAACAGGAATGAACACGACGTATCTAACTCCGGCAAAACAGACGGCCTGGAAAGAAGTGACTTTTCGTTGGAAGGCCGATCCGGCGTCTTACCGAATGGCACAAGTTGAGGTGAATTTAAAGACTGTGGTAGATCTGACCGATCCACACATCCAGAAGGAACACGGCATAAGTCGGAAGATATTAACGGCAGATGATTACAAGCAGACACAACGGTTGGCAAATGCGCTTCGGGCCGAAGGGGTGGAGGCGGCTTGGACTTACTCTCGCGCTGATCAACCCAAAGGAAGGGTGCTTGTTGTTTTTGTGGACAACTTGGGAATCACTTCTTATGTTCGGTTGAAGGCTGTTGAAGGGATCGAATCGTAAAGGCCTTTGATGTAAATTCAAATGGGATGAGATGTAGATATGCAAACAATCAACGTAAAGGATCTTCGCAATAAAGCAAAACTGTCTCAGGAGGAACTGGCTCGGGTTCTTGGTACTTCCTGGGTAACCGTTTCACGATGGGAAAGAAAGACAAATGAACCGGACCAGGAGAAGCTCGCTCGTTTGCGGCGCCTAAAGGAGCTGATTGGCCGGATCGGAAAGGCTATCGCTGAGCATGAGCTGGTTCCGTTTCTGACAACTCCGAATCCTCTGTTGCGAGGTTATCGACCTGCAGATCTGCTGGAGAGCGATTATAGCTTCGAAGATCTTCTGGCTTTTGTGGAATCTGCCAAAAGTGGCGACATGGCCTAACTGTACAATGACCGGAACGATTGGACCGTCGATTTGACGCCGGTCGAATCGAACTTGTCCGCCCCACGCGACAAAACACCTTTCCGCACGCCAAAAGGCAACGCCTTCGTCGAGCGACTCATTGGCTCCATTCGCCTCGAATGTCTCGATCACTTCATCATTTTCGGTGAGCGTTCTCTGCGCGCTGTGCTGCGCCAGTACGTCTACTACTTCAACAACTTCAGGCCATCTCCCAAGATTCCTTCCCCCTGTGTTGCACAAGATCCAAAAGTAACACGAAGTGATGCGATCCTATTATTCCGGA
>CAZDDB010000273.1:0-5165 GCA_964504105.1 uncultured Acidobacteriota bacterium | reverse complement strand
CGCGAACGGAAAGACTGGATCCGCAACAAAATGAGCGAGCTCGGATTGCAGCGCGCGAAATGGTGGGGTTGGCCTAATATTTACACCTACACAAAAAGCATGGCGGAACAACTGATCGCGGCGGAAACCGGAATCGCGCGCGCGATCGTCCGTCCTGCGATTGTGGAAAGCGCGCTGAGCTATCCGTTTGCAGGATGGAACGAAGGTTTCAACACTACCGCACCGTTGATTCTTTTTGCGTTGAACGGACAGAACGAATATCCGGCAAACAACAACCTGATCCTCGATATCATCCCGGTCGATTTTGTCGCATCCGTGATGCTCGCGGTTACCGCGCAAACAATTGTGGAAGAGCCCAAGCTGGTGTATCAGCTCTGTTCCGGCGATTCCAATCCGGCCAAGATGCGGCGCATCGTAACGCTTCTTGGTTTGTACAAACGCAAACACTTCAAGGAAAAAGAAACCGGTAACAAATTCCTGAACGCTATCGCTGCCCGGATGGAGGCACGGCCGGTGGATGACAACTACTTCCGCAAACTGGTTCCCAATCTTCATCGAGTTACGGAAAAGCTTTCCGATGCGCTGGACCGCGCCCGCCCGTATGGAACGTTCAGCAGTCTCATTCAAAACATCAAAAAAGGTGTGCAACATCTGGAAGCATTCACACGCGAAGGGCGGGATACATACGAGCAATTCCGTCCATTTACGGTCTTGAATGAGTTTTACTTCCGCGCCGATCATGTGCGCGCTCTCTTTGCGCGCCTTCCGGAAACGGACCGCGAAGTGATCCAATGGGCGCCGGAAACAATCGACTGGTATCACTACTGGCTCAAGGTCCATTTCCCCGGACTGCAAAAATGGGTATTTCCCAAGATGGAAGAAATCGGCAAGCCCAAACCCAAACGCGTTTACACTTACCGCAACCTGCTCGAGATGTTCCGGGCAGTTGTAAAACTGCATGAAGACAGGCCCGCCATGCTCATCGAGCGAAACGGCGAGCAGGAAGAATACACCTACGGCGATCTGCGCGAGCTGGTGACTCGCGCGGCGGCATTTCTGTATGGAGAAGGAATTCGCGAAGGAGACAGGATCGGCTTGATGGGGGAAAATGCTCCCGAATGGGGACTCAGCTACTTCGGGATCCTCCACGCAGGGGCAACCTGTGTCCCGATGGACAAAGAGCTCAGCGTCGAAGAGATCGTCAACTTGCTGCGGGCCGGCAAAGCAAAGGGGCTGATCCTGAGCGGCAGATTGTACCGCAAGCACTCGCGTCTTTCTAAAGTATTCGAAGATGCAGGTCTGCAGATCCGGATCTGGCAAATGGAAACGGTGTTCGAGCCGGGAGACGAAGCAGTTGAGCGCGAACATGCGTCCAATCTCCCGAAAGGAAAACCGGGAGCCATCGCTTCGCTGATCTTCACTTCGGGCACCACGGGAAAGCCCAAGGGCGTGATGCTGACGCATAAAAATCTCACCAGTATGATGTCCCAGCTGCTGAAGGTATACGATGTGACGCACCAGGACGGGTTTCTGAGCGTTCTTCCGCTACATCACACATTTGAATTTTCAACCGGGTTTCTTCTCCCGCTCAGCCGCGGCGCGCAGATTCGCTATCTGGAAGAGCTCAATGGCGAGTCGATCTCAAATGCCCTGAGAGACGGCCATGTGACAATCATGGTGGGTGTCCCTGCGCTGTGGGATCTGCTGCGGCGGCGGATCCTGAACAAGTTCGGTGAAAAATCAGAGAAGCTGGAAGATTTTGTTAAGTCTCTGATCAGTCTGAACAAATGGATACGCGAAAAAACATCGCTGAATCTTGGTCCGTTCCTTTTTTTCCCTGTGCACAAAGGATTGGGCGGTAAGATTCGCTACTTGATCAGCGGAGGTTCCGCGCTGTCTGAGAAAGTATTTGAAACCTTCTACGGGCTCGGGTTTTCGCTGAATGAAGGATACGGATTGACGGAATCGTCTCCTGTATTAACAGTAACCCGGCCGGGCGGGAAGCTGCTGGTGGGGAGCGTCGGGGAGCCGTTGCCGGGTGTAGAAATCAAGATCGCGGATCCCAACGAACAGGGGATCGGTGAGGTGATCGCGCGCGGGCCAAACGTGATGGCGGGCTACTACGAAAATAAAGAAGCAACCGACGCCGCGATCCGCGACGATTGGCTCTACACCGGGGATCTCGGCTACATCGATGATGCCGGGAATCTGTTCCTCGTGGGGCGATCCAAGGATCTCATCGTTGGACCCAGCGGGAAAAACATATATCCCGATGAGCTGGAAGAAATTTACCGGCACCATGATTTGATTCGCGAGCTGAGCATTGTGGGATTACCGGATGAAGCGGGCGAACGTGTTGTCTGTCTGGTTGTCCCCAATTATGAAAAGGATGACTCTTTATCTTGCGAACAGATTCAGGTTGAGATTGAAGAGCACTTTCGCACGATTGCTGCAACCCTCCCCCTGCATAAGCGGGTACGCACCTTGGAATTCTGGGATAACGATCTGCCGCGCACCGGCACACGCAAGGTGAAACGCCGTGAAGTCATCGCAATTTTGCAAAACCTCAGGGCGAACGCGCCTCCTCTGCAGGCGCCGGAGAAGGACGATACCCGTTGGCTTGCGGAAATCGTCGCCGGCGTTTGCGGAAGGCCCGCATCCGGAATTCATGCCGCCACGACCTTCGATGAGCTCGGATTTGACAGTCTGATGTATACGGAACTCGGCACGGCTCTTGATTCCACAGGAATCCCGATCTCGTCACTCCAGGGGTTGAGCTCCATCGCGAACATTGAGGAGCTCAGCGCCTTCCTGCGGTCGTCTGCTGCATTGCCAGCGAAGCAGATCACCTCAGCCGCAGCCCATCGCAAGGAGAGCGCCGGGGAGAAGGAGGTCCGCGTCCCTTCCCTTTTTCGCGACGCCGGGAGTAAAGGACTCGATCTCGCCCACCAGTATTTTTACAAGTACTGGATGGACACAGAAATCAAGGGGAGCGCAAACATACCGTGTCATACTACATTTATAGTAGCATCCAATCATTGCTCGCATCTCGATATGGGGCTCGTGAAGTTCGCATTGGGGGATGCCGGAAAAAACATGGTGGCGGTGGCTGCCGCGGACTACTTCTTCGATAACAAGTACAAAAAAGCCTTCTTTGAGAATTTTACAAACCTGATCCCGATGGAGCGGAAAGGCTCCCTTCACGAGTCGCTGAAGCTGGCGAACCAGTTCCTGGATCAGGGATTCAATCTGTTGATTTTCCCCGAAGGAACGCGGTCCACAACCGGCCAGATAGCGGAGTTCAAGTTCAGTCTCGGCTACCTGGCGCTTCGCTCAAAACGCGGGATTCTTCCCTTGTTTCTGGACGGCACGTTTCAGGCAATGCCAAAAGGAAAATCGATCCCGAAGCGATCCCGGAAAATCTCCGCCAGGATCGGACCGTTCTTGCCTTACGAAGCACTGTCGAAGGTCACGGACGGAATTCCGAAAAACGAAGCATATCGTCTGGTGACTATGTTGACACAAAAGATTGTAGAACAGATGCGGGACGGCAAACAGCCGGTACTCGACTGGGAAGCCATCCGCCGCCAGTGGCGCCAGGACCAGAAACCGCAGATCGAACCGTCGCCGGTGAAGTGATGCAGGGGCTCCCTGCAAATGAACTATGAAGTCTGAACCAAAGAGATCCAAGGGTACCGCCTCGAAGGTATTAGTAACCGGAGGCACTGGATTTCTGGGCAGGCATTTGCTGGAACACCTCGTGGCGCACGGAGAACAGCAGCTCCGTGTTCTGACAAAATCCGCGCCTGAGTGGCTGCAGGATCTTGGCGCCGAAGTGATCGAAGGTTCGATCACAGCGCGCGAAATCGTGAACGTGGCCGTGGAAGGCGTGAAACAGATTTATCATCTGGCCGGATATGTGTCGCGCAGTGAAGACGATCAACGCTCTATGTACTCTGTTCATGTGGACGGCACACGCATTCTGTGTGAAGCCGCAAAGTCAGCAGGAGTGCGACGGATCGTGATGGCCTCCAGCAGCGGAACCATAGCCATCACGGAAGACGGATTTGAAATCCCGGATGAAGCGTGGCCCTCGCCGATGGAAATCATCACAAAATTTCCTTACTACGCCGGCAAGCTATACCAGGAAAAGACCGCACGATCCATCTGCAAGGATGATGTGGAATTGGTGATCCTGAATCCCAGTCTGCTCCTGGGTCCCGGAGACGATCGTCTCAGTTCAACAGCAGATATTCTGAAATTTCTTGCCGGAGACATTCCGGCGATCCCTTCGGGTGGAATCAATTTTGTGGATGTGCGCGATGTGGTTCCAGCCTTCCCTGCTGCCATGCAGCGCGGAACGCCCGGTGAACGATACCTGCTTGGCGGCCCAAACTGGACACTGGACCGGTATTTTCAACATCTCCAACGCATCTCCAAAGTCGATGCCCCAAAGTTTCGCATCCCGAGGAAACTCCACACGGCAACATCAAAGTTGGTGGAAGCCGTCTATGAAGGCATCGGCAAGAAGCCGCCTGTAGAACCGGTCAGCATGGAAATGTCGCGCTACTTCTGGTACCTCGATTCCAGTAAGGCAAAGCGCGAGCTCGGCTTCGTGTCACGCGACCCGGGCGAGACCCTGTTCGATACGGTCCAGTATCTGCGCAAACACTTCCTCGGCAACTCCGTCTTCGCAAGTTAGCTCAGGAGTACGCGTTCTTTGTGTCTCTGCAATGAATTCAACGGCGGAGCGTCTTTTGTCGGCGGCGGCGCGGTTGCCTTCGAACGCAGCAAGATGTTGAATGGACAGTCAGCTCAGATGGTCCTTCTATAACTCCGAAGGCGCCGGTACATACACCATCGTGCTGCAAGAACTTTCCGGTTGCGGAAGCAACAGCAAGAATGCAAAGCTCAACACCGGGGCGTTAACGGTCACGAAAGCATCCAGTTGTCCATGACCTAAATCGAATTCAAGATCCGGGCGGCTCACGGGCCGCCCCTTTTTTTTGGGCTGAATTCACGATTAAGATTACGATTACGATAGAACCTGCGGGATGAAAAGTCCGTTAATATAGAGGGGAGCAGGTGTGATCAAACATGAGCTAGGGAGGGTTCAGGCGTTGAATTTTAGTCGTTTAATTGCGGAAAGAAGCCGATTGATTTCG
>CAZDDB010000272.1:0-5171 GCA_964504105.1 uncultured Acidobacteriota bacterium | reverse complement strand
CGCATCCGCATTGCCAAGCAGCGGGACCATTTCATCCAGCGTGTGAATACCGATCATAAAGTTCGACATTCCGCGAAGCCCAGAGTATTTCATGTGGAGCATCCCACGTCCCCGCCTGATACGACGTGGTAGATTCGTAAGGAACGGGAAAAATCACAACACGAGAGCGCTCAAAATCTGAATACTCCGGGGGGAGACCCAGGAAGTTGAACGGGAGCGAGTTATAGCGAATCACTTCAAGTATGGAACTCCACGAAAACGCTTGCAGCAAGCACGGTTGTCCAGAGCCCTTTCTTGTCGCCCACTGCGGTCTGCGTGACATTCCGGGCTGTGACGATATGTTCGTGCAACCGGTAAATCTCACGATTTGCATCCCAGCTCTTGTCTGCGTCGAACTCAAGACCGAGTGTAGTAGCCAGCATTCCGGCTGCCAGATCTTCGGCGTAGTCTCCAGCTTCCTTTTCTGTTTCTCCATAACTATGGTGCTCTGAAAGATATCCAAACTGCTTCTTGTCGCGCGGCACCGCAATCCCGATCGAGGCTGCAATCAAACGATGTGGTTCATTCGTGGAACTCTCGGACATGACGGCAAAGGCGATCTGGCCGGGCTTCAAATACTTTCTTCCTTCCTCTTTTGAAAGGATCTTGCACCTGGGCGGAAAAATCGAAGAGACGCGAACGAGGTTTAGCGGCGCAATTCCGGCATCGCGCAGAGCCATTTCAAAGCTTGTGAGCTTTTCTTTATGGACACCCTTCCCTTTTGTAAGGAAACATTTTTTTGGCACCATAGAGATCTCCTTGATTCGAGGTTCAAACGGAATGAACATTAACAAAAAACAAGGAGGGTGTCAAACAAATGCGGACGGGGTTGTGCACGTCAAATTTGTTAGGACGATTGCGGTTTGTAACGCCAGCGTCCCCGCTGGCAGAACTCGAGCTGGAGTTTCTGTTTTGGCCGGCGAGACGCTGGCGGTACAAACCGTTTTTCAGTCACTCCAACAAATTTGTCGTGCACCCCGGACGGGGATTGTAGCGTATCAAGAGCGGGAGAAGTGGCTCTTCAGGCGGCTCCAGATTTCCCTCACAACTTCCATGTGAGGAATAAATTTTTCTTCCTGGACTGCGCGGAGACCATATTTTTGACGAAGCCCCCGTAACGCTGCACGGATATCCTTGCTCTTTCGCAAGAATGCATTCACATCGCCGGCGTGCTCGCTCACACGTACATCCACATCCTCCAGCGGCGTATTTGAGGCGGATCTATACGATTTCCAATGGGAAAAGACTCGAAACAACAGATAGTAGCCAAGAACATTCGGCCCGGGAAGGGGAAATGCAATCAGACTGACGGGCAGCAACAGCGCATCCACGATCATCCAGCGAAGATGGTGGTAGGAGCGGTCGCGAAGAATCTGCCGCAATCTTTTTTTTACAACCGATGGTTCAATCGGCTTGTTTAGAAAGACCGTCACTTTCTTGAAGGACCGGAGACGGCGAACAAAGCGGTCGGTGGCGAACAAGTCCACAGCTGAAGTTTCATACAATTCGCGAGCTTTGTTCCAGATTTGCTTTCCTTTTTGGGAGGCTTTCTTCCAACCGGACTCGCGGATGATTTCTTCCGGGAAAAATAAGAATTCCGGGGACTCTGCTCCCTCTTCCGGAGTAAAATAAAGGACCGCGCCAAGATCTTCCTTCAGCGGAATTTCGTTTTGCATGACTGCCTTAAAGTTAGCCATCCGGTCACTGGGTGTCAACGGTTGCGTAATGCTTGAATTTCCTCGGACAATTTCATCTGATCTTCGTGGCCGATCGCATTTCCGACTTCATCCAGAAGCGCATACACGATCTCTTCCAGCGCTCCGGAAACGAGAGTCATCCTGCCATTTTCGGGAACCGGGTGCAGGTTTCTCAGAATCACATCAAAATCGAGGCGCCCATAATGATCCAGACTCAAGTTACGCGTGACATTCGGCATCGCGCACCGTACCTGCTGAATTGCGTGTTCCTCCATTTCCTCGACTCCGTGGCTGAGTTTCCGGGTTACAAACTCATGAATGTGTGAGTAGAGATCGTTGTACTTCTCCACGAGATCATGCAAATCCGCTTCGGCATCTAGGGAACTCGCGTAAGAGACACTGGATTCCACCGGCCTGTCGGTAGACTCGACCGATTCCAATGCTCCGATCAGGAGAAGCGCCCACAAAATCCGGCACGTTTCGTAATTGGAAAGGTAACTCATCCCGCAAATTTCTTCGACGTTGAAACGGCCTGTAGTACAGAGGGAAACCAGGTGGAGCTCTTCCGAGGCAAGCTCTACATTGAGAAGGATTTTTTCAGAATCTGCTGTGGGCTTCAACAAATTTGCAAAGGTTCCAATCCCCTGACTGATGCGCGACCAGGAGTGGATTGATTTTACTCCCTGATATATGAGGTCTTCCGCGGGTTCCGCCAGGACAATCATTTCCTGGGTCTCGACCGGCCGGAGTGTCAGTTCATAGGGCCCGCGCGTCAACTCAAACATTCCGATCACGATGTCGCGAACTTGCTTTCGAACCCCTCCCACGAGATCTTCGGGCGCAATCGCATTGTTCTCGCACAGGATGGCGCCAAATCTCCGGTCCGGACGCACGCTTTGCGTGGCATCCAAAAAATTGCGAATCGTGATCTTGCCGTACCGGAGCAGAGATTGTCCGAGCCGCTCATCCGGATCTGTGGAGGAGGCAAAGATGATCTGCCCATCGCGGAAATAAATGGCCTTCCGATGCTCATTCACAATGCAGGTCAACACTCCGGCTTCTCTGTTCCGAAACACCGAACAAAACAGCGCTGGAAGAGAAGTCTCTTCCAGTAAACCCCGGATTACCAGTTGTTCGTCCAAGATTCAATCAACCTATGGAGGTGAATCGGCAACTGCGATCGCGTTTTTGCTTTTGTTTTTGATACTCAGCATTGCGTGATCGGCCTGACGAATCAATTCATCTTTTGTGGAGGCATGAGTTGGAAAGGAAGCGATGCCGATACTGCCTGTGAGCTGAGCTTCCACCGTATCGCTGATTTGAAACGGCTGGGTGGCAACAATGTTGCGGATGCGATCAGCCACTTGATGAGCGCCCTGTGCATCCGTTTCCGGCAGTACCACGCAAAATTCGTCTCCGCCATAACGGACCACCTTATCGATTCCGCGCACCGCGAGAATCATCCTGTGTGCGATTTCTTGCAGCGTCTTTGAACCGGTGAGGTGTCCGTATTTCACATTCACCTCTTTCAAGTTGTCCACATCAAAAAAAATCAATGAGAGGTTGGAATTGAAACGGCGCGCGCGCTGGATTTCTTCCTCCAGATAGTGTTCCAAATAGCGGCGATTATAAGCCTCGGTCAAGTCGTCTTTGATCGTTAGTTCCTTCGTCTTATAGTGAAGAATCGCATTGAATACAGCGCCGGCAATTTCGACCGTCAGCATAGAGATCAACTTGAAATCATCATTAGAGAAAGACGGACTGCCATCATGAAATTTCACAAGAACGAGCGCCCCCAGCGCTTGCTCTCTATGCCAGATAGGAGACAGGATCATTCCCTGGACCTGCTGGTCGTTTGGGGTCCATTGCAAATCTTCCTGACGCAAGAAGACGGGTTGCCGCGCGGAAAGCACATCATAGTAGCGCTTTTCCGGCAGTCCGAAATAATCCGGGGAGAGATCCTTGGCGCTCAGACCGCGAAAGGCTTTGGGTACGAGCACATTCAATTTCTCATCCAGCAGAAGAAGTGCACCGCCGTCCGCTCCGGCGAGTTCCATCGCAGAGTCCATGAGAATATTTACCAGGCCATCCATCTCCATGGTAAGGGCGATCTCCTTGATAATCTGCAGCAGAGTGCTCTGGCGGTTTTGTTCGTTTCGCCGATCGAGAGTCAGCGCTGTCTCGCGGAGAAAACGTTCGACTTCTACAGAAGAAACCGGCCGCGTCCAGTAATGCCGCGCTCCGTTCTGCAGCGCACGCACAGCCGTCGGCACTTCGTCCGGACCCGTAACCAGAATATGTCGCGGCATCATGGCACGGGTTTCCAATTCGCAGATAAAATCCAGATCCACAGCGGACGCGGCCGAAAGATCGTACAAAACAAACGGATAGTGATTCGCGCCAATTCTGGCGAGGGCGTCCTCCCGGTTGCTCACTTCCTCAACCTCGAAACCCTGCTCTTTCAGAAACGGCCCCAGACCGTTCAGAAGGGTTCTGCCCGGATCAATCAAAAGGGCGCGGGATTTCATTTTGGTTCTTTCTTTAGTAACGCACTGATGATGTCGATGGGTAGGGGGAAGACGATTGTCGAATTCTTTTCTGTCGCAATTTCGGTCAAGGTCTGAAGATATCGCAATTGGATGGTGAGGGGGTGTTTCTCAAACAGACCAGCCGCCTCTGAAAGAGCCGAGGCGGCTTGCTTTTCTCCCTCCGCATGAATAATTTTTGCTCTCCTTTCCCGCTCTGCTTCGGCCTGTTTGGCCATGGCACGCTGCATCTCCTGCGGCAGATCGACATGTTTGACTTCTACCATGGAAACTTTGATGCCCCAGGGATCCGTTTGTTGATCAAGGACCTGCTGAAGCCGGAGGTTCAGCTTCTCCCGTTCTGAAAGCAAGCCGTCCAATTCCACTTCTCCCAGAATCGAACGGAGCGTAGTTTGAGCAAGCTGGGAAGTGGCATACAGGTAATTCTCCACTTCCACAATTGCTTTCGCCGGCTCAAAAACACGGAAATAAACGACCGCGTTTACCTTGACCGAAACGTTATCCCGCGTGATCACGTCCTGCGGAGGCACATCCAGTGTGATCGTGCGGAGGCTAACACGCACCATCTTTTCAACTGGAGCAAACACAATTACAACCCCGGGGCCTTTTGGTACGGGAACAAGACGTCCCAGGCGAAAGATCACTGCGCGCTCATACTCGCGAAGAATTTTGATCCAGGATGTTAGAAACAGAAAGGCAACTACCGCGACAATGATGTATTCAACTTGCACAAAATCCTCCTTCAGGCTCCTGGTTCCAGACCAGGTGTTTCGTTCCATTTTTCCACTTGCAGGGTCAGACCATGGACAGAAAGAACTTTCACTTTCTCCCCCTTTTCGATCGGTTTCGAAGCGACTGCATTCCAGATCTCACCGCGTACAAACACCTG
>CAZDDB010000271.1:0-5174 GCA_964504105.1 uncultured Acidobacteriota bacterium | reverse complement strand
GGCGGCGCCGAATGATGTCCTGGCTCCGGGCCCATACGGACGCAAGCGTTTGGGACATCCTGCTCCGGCTTACGCTGATTCAAATTCTGATGCGTCCCGCAGGACCATGGACGATTCTCCCATTCATTCTTGTACTCGCCTGCGCCGGGCTCATCTTCACATCTGTGCTCCGGTCTCCGTTGTTCTGGCTTGCTTTATCCGCGTTGATTGCCGCACGCATCCTTGCAGATTGGCCGACACCGGACAACCATATTTACCTGCTGGTCTACTGGTGCGTGTTGCTGGTTCTAGCAATGCGATCCCCTTTACCAGAAGTCACTCTGAAAACCGGAAGCCGGTTTCTTGTCGCTTTTGCATTTCTGCTCGCGGTTCTCTGGAAAGCAGCGCTGTCGCCCGATTACATGGACGGGCGTTTTTTCCGGATCACTCTTCTGACCGATGAACGGTTCGCATCCGTTTCGATGCTGATTGGAGGACTCACAAAACAAGAGCTCAAAGAGAACAGAACATATCTGATTCCCTTACCGGAAGGAGCGGAGTTGCTGGAACCGCCCCGTTTGATAGAACCGCCCGCGTTGCGGATCTTCGCAGCCGCAGCGACCTGGGGAGCGCTCTTGGCCGAAGCTGCAGTAGCCGTTCTCTTCCTTATTCCCGGGAAAAAACGTGTGGAGCGCGGACGTCATGTCGCACTGATCCTGTTTTGCCTGATCACCTATCCGTTCGCACCGGTTGCCGGCTTCGGATGGCTTCTTCTGTTGATGGGACTCGCGCAATGTCGTCCGGAACAGCGAGCACTGAAAGCTGTTTACATCGTATGCTATTTCCTGGTCCTTCTATTCGCGGAAATCCCGTGGGCAGGCGCCATCCTGGATTGGACGAATCCGTGAGATTCGTACTACACAAAAGGATTTCGCACTGTGACCCCGCCGATGGTGAAACCGTTCCGCAGGTCCTCCGTGTAGAGTATTCCGGCGCCGCCGCTGATCGCCGCAGAAAGGATCATGGAATCCCAAAATGAAAATCTATGCTTTTCATGAATTTCTATTGCCTCCAGGATCCTTTCTCCGTTGACAACCACGACTTCCCATCCAAGAAAGTCAGCAACAATCCCCCGGGCTTCTTTCGCACTTAGAGTTTTGGGGATCTTGCGGGTTGCAGACACAAAAAACTCCTGCAAAACCTGTGTGCTGACCATCCCATGACCGGAGTTCCACAGATCAATCAAAATCGCTTTTGCGATTTCATGCTTCGCCGCGGCGGTTCTGTCGTAACCATATACTACGATGTTCGTATCCAGAAAAATCTTATCTTCGCTCATGAAGTTCATCCCGGTTGCTCATTGTTCCGTTCGTTCCGAGGTCCAGTCCCTTTTTTAGTATCCGCAATTGCCTGTTCCTGGCATTTCCATAGCGGCCGGCCTCAAGAACCTTCTCTTCAATTGATTGGCGCAGAAGCTCACTGAGGGACTTCTCCTGCTGCGCAGCAAGAATCTTCGCCTTTCGCAGCAGGGACCTGGGGAGAGAGAGTGTTACATTCTGTTTTTCCATCGAGTTTTCCTTTACAAGCGGTACCACGTAAATAAGTGTACCACACTTTTACGTGAACCATGTCCAAGGACAGGCTTCACAGGAATTGTGCCTTTCCACTATAATCCACGTGGTCAAAATGAGAACAAGAATTTCAGTGATTGTTCCGGTCTTTAACGCAGAGTGGTGTTTGCGTGAGTGTCTTCTTGCGTTACTTGAGAATCATGATGAAACCACCGAAGTGCTTGTCGTAAACGACCATTCCACCGACCGGAGTGCTGAGATCGCCCGTGAGATGAGAGTGCGGGTTCTCGAAAACCTGCGCGGAAGGGGTCCGGCAACCGCGCGCAATGTAGGCGCTGAAAACGCGCTGGGAGAGGTTTTGTTTTTTGTAGACTCCGATGTGAAAGTCCAACCGGACTCGATACGATACGTGGTTGGGTTCTTTGATGCAAATCCGGAAACTGCTGCGATGTTTGGATCGTATGACACACATCCGACAGCTCCCAATTTTCTTTCACAATACAAGAACTTGCTGCATCATTACGTCCATCAGAACTCAAGCCAAAATGCAGTTACCTTCTGGGCCGGGTGCGGCGCCATCCGCAAAGATGTCTTTCAGAAGATGGGAGGATTCAACGAAGAGGAATATCCGCACCCTTCCATTGAGGACATTGCGCTGGGCTTAAAGTTGAGGCAGGTGGGGCATTCAATCCGGTTGGACAAATCACTTCAAGTCACACACATGAAGCGGTGGAACGCAGCGAACCTGCTTCGCGCGGATATTTTCTACCGCGCGGTCCCCTGGTCCAGACTAATCCTCAAAAGCGGAATGCTTCCCAATGATCTGAACCTGCACACATCACAACGAATCTGCGCAGTCATGGTCTGGTTATTTGTGATCGCGTTTGCAATTCTCCTATCAGGTTATGCAACGGTATCATCGCTGTGCGTGGCCGTCGCGTCCGGCGGAACCGTGCTCCTGCTCAATCGAGACCTCTACCGGTTTTTCTGGAAACTGAAAGGCCCGTTCTTCTTGTTGTCCGCTCTTTTCTGGCACTTTTTCTATTACCTGTACAGTTCAGTGACCTTCTTGATTTGCTGGCTCATCATGAAAAAAGAAACCAGGTAAGGGCGCAGGCGGGCAAGATGCCCGCCGCGCTCCCTCTCCCGCGCTACCGAGCGCCTGTTTTACCGGCTCGTGATAAAATTACGTTCCATCCATGAAAAAAGGGAACAGGAACCGCAAAGGAAAACCGGCAGCTGCGTTTTACGATCTGGACGGTACGCTGGTGAAAACCAATCTGGTGCACGCGCTTCTGTTTCAAGCTAGAAACCAGCAGGGAATCCTGAGAAGCATTGCGAAAAGCGCGCGTGTCATAGGATCGGTGCCTGCATTTATCGCAACGGATCTGTTCAGCCGCAGCGTGTTTCAGGAAATGTTTTTCCGCCAATACAAGGGGGAATCGGAAGACCGTCTCCGCTATCTTTCTGAGGAACTGTTTGAAGAAGTGCTTCAGCCGTCGATTTTTCCGGGAGCGGTCGATTTGATCGAGCGATCCAGAAGTCTTGGATTGCGGCAGGTGCTCGTGACAGGCGCACTGGACATTACAGTGGGTCCGGTGGCGCGATACCTCAAGATCGATGACTGGATCACGAACAGGCTGGAGTTTGTAGACGGATTTGCTACAGGAAGGCTGCTTCCACCGGTAATGGCCGAATCAACAAAGGCGTCATGGATCCGGAAGTACGCCGAAAAAGAGGGGTTAAGCCTGGAAGACAGCTACTGTTACTCGGATAGTATGACGGATTTGCCGATGCTGTCCGTAGTGGGACATCCTGCCGCAGTAAATCCCGATTTCCGGCTGCGAAGCGCCGCTCTTCAGAGCCATTGGCCCATCCTGGACCTGAAATGAACCGCAAAGACCGCAGAGACCGCGAAGAAGGAAATAATAAATATTTTGCGTTCTTTGCGGTCTTTGCGGTTAAATAGAGAGCTATGAGTTTGGTAGTACGCAGAAAACTGGAACAGAATATTGTTCACATTGACACCGATTCGCAGCCGCGGATCCTCCATTACGGCGAGGACTTTCTGCTGGAAGACTTGCCCGTCGGAACCCGTGTTATTTATCCCAAGGCGCCCATTGCCGGACTTCCAAACACCGAAGCGGCGATCCGCTATGCACTGAATCATCCTCTTGGCTGCGATCCCCTTTTCGCGCAGTTGTACCCCGGGATGCGTGTCACCATCGCGATGGATGATATCAGTCTTCCGTTACCCCCGATGAAGACACCCGAAATCCGTCAGCAGATTCTTGAGATCCTGCTGGATATTCTTCACGGTCACGGAGTGGATGACGTTCATTTGATCGTTGCAAATTCGCTGCACCGCAAGTTGACCGAAAACGAAATGAAACGGATGGTGGGATCCAAAATATTCAAGGACTTTTACCCGGACCGCTATTACAACCATGATGCGGAAGATCCGGATGGGATGACCCATCTGGGAGACACCCGTCATCATGAACCGGTAAATATCAACCGCCGCGCAGTGGAAAGCGATTTGCTGATCTACGTAAACATCAATCTGGTTCCCATGGACGGCGGTCACAAATCAGTAACCGTAGGCCTGTGCGATTACGAAAGTCTGAGACCGCATCACGAACCACAGAGCATTATCGATTCGGACGGCTACATGGATCCGGCTCGCTCTGAGCTGAGCCGCAAGTGCGAACGGATGGGAAAGATCGTGGATGAACATATGAATGTCTTCCACATTGAAACCGTTCTCAACAACGACATGTTCCTCAGCCCGATGAGTTTTCTTGCGAAGAACGAGGATGATTTCACCGGCAAAGACTGGGCGATGTTCAATCTCACGAAAGCAAGTCTCGCGAAACTTCCCCGTTCCGCCAAACGCAAAATATTTTCGCAGATTCCGGCAAACTACAAGATGATCGCATGTCACGCCGGACGCACCGATCTGGTGCACGAGCAAACACTGAAACACTGTTTCGATCAATACGCAGTGCCGGTTAAGGGACAATGCGACATCCTGATCACCGGAATCGCCTACATCTCCCCTTACAACGTAAATTCGATCCTGAACCCGATTCTGGTACAGGTCATGGGGCCCGGCTATTTCTTCAACATGTACAGAAACAAACCGGTCGTCCGCAAAGGGGGTGTGATGATCCTGACTCACCCCTGCTACGATGAGTTCGACCCCGCGTTCCATCCAAGCTACATTGAATTCTTTAACCGCTGTCTGCCGGATACCCGGGACAGCTTTGAGCTGCGCGAAAAATATGAGCTGGAATTTGCGCATGATCCGAACTATATCCAGATGTATCGCCGCGGAAACGCGTATCACGGCGCGCATCCGTTCTTCATGTGGTACTGGGCCGAAAACGGACGCAAACACCTGAGCAAGATCATTGCGGTTGCCGACAACACATATGTCCCCGAGATGCTTGGATGGGATCGTGCCGGCAGCCTGACCGAAGCGATCTATATGGCAAAAAGCCACGTGGGGCGGTCGGCGGAAATCACGATGCTGCATCACCCGCCCATCTTTATCTCCGAAATGTCATAAATGAGCACCACACTATCTCCATCCGAGATCCTTCGCGGAAAGAGGATTTTCTT
>CAZDDB010000270.1:921-5203 GCA_964504105.1 uncultured Acidobacteriota bacterium | reverse complement strand
CTAACCGACTCTTTTCCAGAGCTTCAGATCCAGAGGTTCTGCCAGCAGCACGTCGGCTAGCGTGAGCCAGGTCTTGATGTGCGGCGATTCAAAGTGGATCTTGAGATCCGTTTCACTTTCCCAATTTTCATAAAACAAAAACAACGACGGATCGTCTTTGCTTTGATGCATGTCGTAATTGATGCACCCTTTCTCTGCTCTCGTTGGAGCGAGGAGTTTGCTGAGTTCCTGCTTCACTCTCTCTTCCATCCCTGCTTTTGCCTTCAGGTGGACAACAACGGTCACTGGTTGATTCATCATCCCTCTCATGCAGGGACGGGTACCAGTGCATCGTATCGCGGAAAGCGGGAAGCGATGTCTGAACCCGTAAAATCGGCCACCCAGCCTTCGGGAGTGACAAACGTCCGAATCACTTTCAAACTTGGCCTGGAGCCCATATCGAACCAGTGTTTTGTGCGCGGTGGAAGATCGATGAAGTCTCCTTTTTCGCACAAGGTAGCGTATACGCGGCCGTTTGTGTGGATGTAGAAAATGCCGGAACCTTCCACGAAAAAGCGGGCTTCATCTTCACTATGCGTATGTTCCTCCAGAAACTTCTTTCGCAATTCGGGATGGTTTGGCATTTCCACATTCACAGAAATCACATCCGCAGTTACAAAGCCACGATCCTTCATCAATTGTTTTACCGGGCGATCATAGGCGCTCAAGATTTCATCCTGAGTTGCATGAAGCGTCAATTCCCGGTCCGCGATCCACCGTTGAAATTCGATATTTGCCTCCCCTAGAATTCTGGAGATATCGTGGAATTCGTGAAAATCTTCAAAACGATGCGGATTGTTTTCCGCAAAAATACGCAACAGGCTCATGATCCACCTCCTGTCTTCTCAACATTTTACAACATTTGTGATTCGCAGGGATGGCAGGGATGGGCTTTTGGCATTTTTGCATTCCTTTCATTCAGCCTCACTTGAAGGCCAAGACAGTGCTTCTCCCATCTTGCCAGCGAGGACGCTGGCGTTATAAACGGCTAAGAACGATGCATTCCAAATTGCAAACTCAAGTGCAGGCCAGATGCCTGCGGTCCCTAATGCAGGCTGGAAGCCTGCGCTCCAACTCATTTCCAGGCTTTTTCCAATTCGCGGAGGGTTTGCTCATCCGCCTTTGTAGGGCCATGAAAGTGTCGCCGCGCGTAGGCATACCAATAGAGTAGAAGGGCGAAACAGAGGATGAGCATGGTCCAGAAGACCAGCTCATTTGGCGGGATACTGAAGATCACAGTAATGAATGCAACCCAGGCGATGGCAATCGTGTTGATCAGCGGACCCCAGCGTCCCAGACTCCAGAGAGCAGTCGCGGGCGTGGTAAATTCGCCTGTCTTTCGCCGTTTATTTCGCCAATTCAAATAAACCGGAATGATGTAAGCAAGGTAGATGGTAATTGTTGCGATCGAGCTGAGAACAAAATACGCAGCAGCATACAAACAGATCAAGATTGCGAGCGCGCTGGTAATCACAATGGACCAGACCGGCGTGCGATAACGCGGATGAACCATCTTGATTCTTTTGGAACCGGGCATTCCATCATCGCGCGCAAACGCGTACCACATTCTTGCCATCGAAGTCACCGAAGAAGCGCCGCATAGCCACATCGCCACACCGATAATCACAGCGATCACATTTGCAAAGAAAATCGAGAGATTGTTGTATATGATGTAAAGCACCGGATATGCGTCATTCGCAGTGGTGGCGATATCTCCCTCCGGGATACACCAGGTCAGAACCAGCAGCATGACGTATCCCACCACAGCAGAAACAGCCACAGACAGAAAGATGCCCCATGCAGAATTCTTACGCGCCAGTATAGTTTCCTCCGCTGCATGCGCCGAGGCATCGTAACCGCTAAGAGTCCATTGCGGTTGCAGCATAGCCAGCACAAACACCAGAGCGAAAGGAGCTGCGCGGTACAGCTCCAGAAGTCCGGGAATCAGTGCGAAAAGAGGAGATGGAATTTTGAAGTCTCCAAAAACAAGGGCAGGCGCCGCGACCGTGCTGCCAAGATCCGCTGAAGAGGCATCCAGCGGTGAAACTACGGTGGCGGTTTGAAATAAGAAGCTGAACGGATTGTGATATTTTCCGAAGAACATGAGAAGAGCTGCCATTACAAGGACACCGCCGATGTGCCAGTACACGCTGAAATCGTTCAACCGCGCGGTAAGACGGATTCCATAAATATTGATGAGCACCTGCGGGATGGTAAGAAGGAACATTACAAATAGCTGGAAATACCAGTTTGTTAGAGAACCAAACACCGGGATCGCGGTGTCCGCGGGAAGATTCATCATCCTGGTAAAACCGCCGATGATGTAGATCGCGGCAGCCACATTAATTCCCGCCGTGATCGTGATCTGTCCAACCATGTTCATCCAGGCGGTAATCCAACCCCAACCCCGCCCGCCAAGACGGAACGCCCAGAAGTAAAGTCCGCCGGCCGTGGGATACGCGGATGCGAGCTCGGCCATCGAGGCAGCAACACACAACGTGAACAGACACACCACGGGCCAGCCAACCGAGTTGATCACCGGTCCTGCGAATTTCAGACCGTAGCCGTAAAGGAGCACCGCGCCGGTGAGAATCGAAATGATCGAAAAAGAGATGGCAAAATTTGAGAACCCGCCCATCTCGCGAAAGAGTTGTTGCGCGTAGCCGAGACGATGAAGATCCTGAATGTCTTTGCGAATCGCCTCTTCGCGGTTCATGAACAACGCCTCAGAGGGCACCGAGAGGGGAATAGCCACAGAGTGCACAGAGCGCACAGAGAAGAGAAAAAAAAGTTTCTCCATGTCTCCTCTGTGATCTCTGTGGGCTCTGTGGCAATCTCTACCTCTGTGACCTCTGTGGCAAAAACCTCTGTGACCTCTCAGCGAATTTATGCTTCGGGGGTAATATAGGCAGCCGTGATTCCACCATCCACCACAAATGCAGTTCCGTTTACAAATGAAGATTCATCTGACAGCAGAAAGAGCATCGCATGGGCGATTTCCTGTGGTTTCGCGAAGCGGCCCAGAGGAATATGAACCAATCTTCGCTGTCTTTTGACCGGATCGGACAAGATCGATGAGAGAAGCGGAGTATCTACAGGTCCCGGACAGAGGGCATTGGCGCGGATATTTTTTCGCGCAAATTCGACTGCGATCTCGCGCGTCATCGCCAACACGCCCCCCTTGCTGGCGGTATAGGCGATTTGCGGAACGGCAGCTCCCATTAATGCGACAAACGACGCGACGTTGACAATCGATCCGCCGCCGGAACGCAACAACGCCGGAATCGCGTGCTTGCAGCCAAAAAACACGCCTTTGAGATTGATCCTCATCACCAGGTCCCACACTTCTTCCGTTGTGTCCACCACCGATCCGTCCGCATCCGGAAAAATCCCGGCGTTGTTTACGATTCCGTCCAATCTGCCGAATGTCGTTTCTACAACATGCATCAGTTGTTTTACATCGGCTTCTTTGGAAACGTCCGTATGGACATACAAAGCCTCTTTGCCGCGCGACTGTATTTCCGCAACCGTTGCGTCGCCCGCATTATCATTGACGTCCGCAACAACGACACGGGCGCCTTCATCTGAAAACAAAAGCGCTGCTTCACGTCCGATTCCGGATCCGGCTCCAGTAATGATGATTCCTTTGTCGGCAAGTCGCATGATTTTCCTTCAAGCTCGCTCAAAGAAGCGAGCGCGCTCCCAGCAGGTAACCACTTCATCAAACATCCGCTGTTCTGTCTTCAAGAAGTGCAGATAGTGATCCACTACTTCCTCACCGAACGAGATTCGCGCCAGTCGGCTTCGTTCAAATTCCACGATCGCATCGCGTAAAGTCGCAGGAACGCGCGCCAGCTCCTTTGCCTGATAGATGTCTCCGGAAAAAACGGGCGGCGGTTCTGTTCGATTGCGGATCCCATCGAGTCCGGAAGCGATGACCGCTGCATACGCGATATATGGATTTGCATCCGCCCCGGGAATGCGGCATTCGATCCGTAACGACGGACCTTGGCCGACCACGCGAAATCCGGCTGTGCGGTTGTCGTAGCTCCATGCAATTCCGGTCGGAGCAAACGAACCGGCTTGATAACGTTTGTACGAAGATACATAAGGCGCGTAACAGACCGTAAACTCGCGCGCGTGCGCCATCCAGCCGCCCAGGAACCAGAAGAAAGTCTGGGACCCGTGGACCGGTTCCGCGCCGCCGCGGCCGGCGGAGGCGCTGCGGCCGCCCTTGCGCAGG
>CAZDDB010000270.1:0-911 GCA_964504105.1 uncultured Acidobacteriota bacterium | reverse complement strand
CGGATCCCACAGACTGAGATGGATGTGCATGCTGGATCCTGCCAGCTTTTCATTCCACTTCGCCATAAACGTGACCGCTTTCCCCTGTGACATTGCAATTTCTTTAGCAGCATGTTTGTAAATGACGTTGCGGTCTGCCTGGGTAATCGCTTCGCTGTATTCGAGATTGATTTCCTGCTGGCCGGGGCCCCATTCCCCTTTGCTGAATTCCACAGGAACGCCGCTTGCCAGCAGTTCCTTTCGGATCGCCCCGATCAGCGGCTCTTCTCTGGTTCCCTGAAGGATGTGGTAATCCTCAATATAAGAACCGAGCGTTTTCAGATCGTGATAATTTTTTGCAGCGGCACTCTCATAAGTCTCGTTGAACGCAAACAACTCAATTTCCGAGCCTCCCATCACGGTGAACCCTGCGCTGCGCGCTTGCGCAACCTGCTGCTGCAGGATACGGCGGGGCGAAACTTCAACCGGCGTGTCACTACGAAAGAGATCACCGATGACCAGTGCGGTTTTGGGCAGCCAGCTTGCAAGACGAGCCGTGCTGAAGTCAGCAACGCAATGAACGTCGCCGTAACCGCTTTCCCAACTTGTGAATTTGTATCCTGGAACCGGAGTCATCTCCATGTCGCAGGCAAGAAGATAATCGCAAGCATGGATGCCCTCTGCCATCGCATGGCTCACGAAGAACGGTCCGGTAATCCGCTTGCCCATGAGACGGCCATAAAAGTCGGGAAAGACAAGCAAAACAGTTTCGATTTCGCCGCGTTGAATCCGTTCGCAAAGTTCATCGCGGCTCAGCATTCCCGGTGTGCTGCGCATGCCTAACTTGTATCGCAGCCCTGTGGAACTTGCAAGAGCAGAGACGCGGAGAACGCGGAAAAGAATTTGCCACAGAGCGCACAGAGTTCACAGCG
>CAZDDB010000269.1:0-5216 GCA_964504105.1 uncultured Acidobacteriota bacterium | reverse complement strand
GCCTCTGTGGTTCCTCCTTCAGGAAGTGCGATGCGATGATTGATTTCAGCACTTCGGTTGCTCCTTCGTAAATCCGCAATGCGCGGATATCGCGATACAGCCGCTCCGTGATCGAGCCTTTCAACAGCCCGATCCCTCCATGGATCTGGAGCGACTGGTCGATAATTTGCTGGGCGGCTTCTGTAGCAAAAGATTTTGCCAGTGCGGACTCCAGTGGTATTCGCGCTGCTCCGGAATCCTTCTTTGTTGCCGCATCCCAGATCAGAAGCTTCGATGCTTGCAGCAACTGGGCCATCTCTGCAATTTTGAACTGGATTCCCTGAAATTCAGAGAGCGGTTTTCCAAATTGCCTCCGTTTTCTGGCGTAGCGCACGGCTTCTTGAAACGCCCGTTCTGCCATGCCGGTTGCAGCCGCTCCCACACTTGATCGAAAAACGTCGAGTGTGGCATACGCAATTTTCAATCCGTCCCCTTCGTTGCCGAGCCGGCGCGATACGGGGACAAAACAACTTTCCATCTCCAGTTGACCGATCGGATGCACGGCGAGCAGCTCTTGCGGTTTTGTGCGAAGTCCGGCGCTTGAGGCTTCCACAATAAAGGCGGTGATCGCGCGCGAATCTTCGGAAGTCCGCGCAAAGAGGGTGTAGAAATCGGCAAGACCGGCGTTGCTGATCAGCGTCTTGTTGCCGTTCAACAGATAACCACCCGATGTCTTTTCTGCCCTTGTGCGCAGCGAGCCGGCATCCGATCCCGCTTCGGGTTCAGTGATCGCAAAACCGCAAATCAGAGTCCCTTCCGCAACCGCAGTCAGATATTTCTGCTTCTGTTCTGTATTTCCCGCAAGAGATACAGGATAGCTTCCCAGTCCCTGCATCGCAAAAAGCAAATCACCCAGCGCTGTCTTCTGCGCAATCGCGTACCGCAAAAAGCAAAGATTCCGAACCGAAGGATCGGGAGTCACATGGTGCAAGAGTCCTGCCTCTCCCATCTTTCGCACCAGGCCTCTACAAAAGTGCAGATCGCCATTCTCGTCAGTCAGCTCCGGCTGAGAGAATAGCCGGTCCACGATCTCCTGCAATTGTTGCAGCTCATTCGGAAGTGGGGAGATCATTTCTCTCCGCGTCCTTCGCGCTCTCCGCGTTGAAAATCAGGCTTCCGTTTCTCCACAAAAGCCTGAAAGCCTTCTCGATAATCCGGATGCAGCAAGCATTTTGCCTGCGCTCTGGCTTCAAGTTCGAGGACTTCTTGCAATCGCGGAAATGTTTCCTGATTCAACATCCTCTTGGTAACCGCGATTCCGTTTGCCGGTCCTTCTGCCAGTTTTGTTGCCAGCTCCATGGTTGTATCAGAAAGTTGATCGAGCGGAACAACTTTGTTGTACAGGCCTGCCTGCAGCGCTTCCTGAGCGGTGAGGAAGTCTCCGGTCATTAGAAGTTCCGTAGCTTTTGCAAGTCCTACGATTTTGGGAAGCAGATAACAGGCGCCCATATCGGCGCCGGAAAGGCCGACACGCACAAACAGAAACGCGATCCTTGCCGTCTCCGCAGCGATGCGGAAATCCGAAGCGATTGCAATCATGGCTCCCGCTCCCGCCGTGACACCGTTCAAACAGGCCACCACAGGTTTTTCGAGTGACCGCATATTCCAGACCAGATCACACGTCATGCGCGTAAACTGCAGCAACTGCTCTTCCCCCTGTTCCAGAAGTGGTCCGATGATCTCGCGCACGTCCCCCCCGCTGCAAAACGCCTTGCCGCGGCCCGTGATCACCACCACCCGCACCGGTTCCTCGTTTTGCAGGTCGGCAAATAACTGCGTCAGCTCACGGTAAACATCAAAGGTCAGCGCGTTGAGGGCTTCGGGACGGTCCAGAACGATCTCAGCGATTCCATCCACAATGTGAAACTCAAAAGTCTCCGGTGATACCAAGCAAAACCTCTTGAAAGATCAAAGATCAAAGATCAAAAATCAACGAAACAGAAATCAATAAGCAAAAAAACACCTGAAGAATCCATTCGTTGACAAGATATGCTCGGAAGTTTTTTTTGTTTTTTTCATGATGTTTTTTTGATATTTGATTTTTGATATTTGATATTTCCCGTTTCCAGACCCGCAATCAGTGTATCCAGAAGGTGTCTCAAACGCTGGAGTTCCAGCGGTTTGAGCGGGCGGAACAGCTTTTCGATATCCTTTCTGTGTTTTGGAATGACAGTTTGCGCGAGCTGGTTCCCTTTTTCGGTGAGATGAACCCGCGTGACCCTCCGGTCGGTAGCGTCGGGACGGCGTTCCACCAGACCATCGCGCTCCATTCTATCGATCATTCCGGTCACGTTCCCGGCAGTTACCAGCAGATGTCTCGAAAGATCGATCAGAGTTGTCCCGTCGTTTCCCCGCGACAGTTGTGCCAGAATATCAAATTGCGCCATCGTACAATGTTTGGCCAGCCGGGATCGCGCTTTAATCAGAATCAGGTTGTGCGTCTTGAGCAGCCGAATCCAGGCGCGTAATGCAGGATTGGTCTCTTCCAGCATCATGGCATCACCGCCGTTGCCTCGATTTCCACCAGCGCTCCCTCTTCCAGCAGATCGCCGACAACCAGAAGACTCATTGCCGGAAAGTGTTTTCCCATATGATGACGATAGGCTTCTCCGATTTCCTTCCGGTTCGACAGGTAGTCTTGCTTGTCTTTGACATAGATGGTTAGCCTCCCGATGTTTTCCGCATGACCGCCGGCCGAACGCACCACTTCCAGAACGTTGTAGATGGCGCGGTCAAACTGAGCCGCCAGACCGTTTGCGAGGCTCCCGTTTTCGTCCCAACCGATCTGTCCTGCCACAAAAAGAATCTTTCCGGTAAACGAAAGCATTCCATTGTTGTAGCCGCGCGGAGACGGTAGTGAGGAGGGATTGATCTGTTTCATGAAAACGTTTCTCCTCCGCAAAGCGAAAGTGCCTGTCCGTTGACTGCGCTGTTCTCGATCAGGAACTGGGCTGCCGAAGCAACTTCTCCGATGGTTACAAACCTCTTTTGCGGATTTCGAATCCGGTAAGCCTCAAGAAGCTCTTCAACCGGTTTTCCCGTTTTCCTGGAGATGATTTCGGCCGACTCCTGAAGCATCGGAGTATCGACAAAGGAAGGGCAGAGGGCATTGACGGTAACTCCTTTGTCCGCGACTTCCAGAGCGAGAGAGCGGGTGAGCCCTAATACGGCGTGTTTTGTGGCCGCGTATGCGGAGATATAGGGAGCGCCGATCTTGCCTGCGGTGGAAGCGATGTTGATGACCCGGCCGAACCCTTTTTTCAGCATGGATGGCAAGAATGCTTTCGTGCACAAAAACACGCTCTTGACGTTGAGCTGGAAGTGCCAGTCCCAGTCCGATTCGCTCATCTTGATGAGCGGAGCTGTGCGGACCCCTCCGGCGTTGTTGATCAAAACGTCTACCGGTCCGATTGCGTCGCGCATCTGCTCCACTTGCAAAGCAACGGTGACATCGCAGCGAATTGTGGCATCCCTGCCGCGCGCACAGGTGATCACTTCGTGGCCGGCGGTCCGAAGCCGCTCCGCCACTCCCGCCCCGATCCCCTTTGTCCCTCCTGTCACAAGAATTTTATACATAAATCATTTATATCTAAATGAAATGTCTCTGTCAATCTGGATAAAATCAAATATCAAATTAAAAATCAAATATCAAAAATCAAATATCAAATAAACATAATCCAATAAGTAAATAATCTGTTTACATGTGCCAATCACAAATGGTGCCTGTTGTGCCAGGCCGGCAGAACACGCCAGACACGGAAGCGGAACGCTACCGGCAATGCGATTCTTTACTTATTATTTTATGTTTATTTGATTTTTGATATTTCCTGTGTTGCAACATATGATTACGTCTTATGGGAGAAGCGTTACGCAGGCGGATCAAGCAGCGGCGGTTTGAGAGTCCTTTGCAGGAAGCCCTGCTCAACGTGCTTGTGGCGGGAAGCCATATCCGCGAGCATCTGGACCGTCTGTGTGCTCCTTACGGAATCACCCATTCGCAGTACAATGTGCTTCGCATCTTGCGGGGCGCCCATCCGGATGGGCATCCGCGTTGCGAGATCGCCAACCGGATGGTGGAGCGCGCTCCCGATGTCACCAGACTGATCGACCGTTTGGAGAAACAGGGCCTGGTCGTCCGGGACCGGACTGCGAAAGACCGCCGGCTCTCGATCGCCCGGATCACAAAGAAAGGGCTCGACCTGCTGGAGCAGATGAATGTGGATGAGCTGTTTGTCCAACGCTTTTCCGGGCGGGTTTCTTCCCGGGACAAGAGGGAGCTTTCGCGCATCTGCGAAGGAATCTACGCGGAAGACCTTTAGATGGATCCGGAAAAAGACAAGGAAACAGAAGAGCTTGCCACTGTGCAGCGCACGGAAATCCGGGAAGGCATTTACGAAGGGCTGGTTCTTGAAGAACGCTATGTGATCGAAAAGGAGTTGGGGCGCGGAGGGATCGGCGCGGTATATTTAGCGCGCGATCAGCGTCTTCACAACCGGCCGGTTGTGATCAAGGTATTGCTTCAATCTTCCGCTTTCGAGCCCTGGTTCATGAAGAAGTTTCGCCAGGAAATCGAAGCTCTCTCCCGCATCGATCATCCTGGAGTGATCGGGGTTCTGGATACGGGACAGACACCGGACGGAACACCGTACCTTGTCATGCAGTTTGCGGAGGGGGCCAATCTCCGCAAGGTGATGAAGGATTCCGCAGCGCTGATGGAGCTTTCCAGGATTGCGGGAATCTTGCGCCAGGTCGGTGCAGCCCTCACCGCAGCCCACGACAAAGGAATCTATCATTGCGATCTGAAGCCCGAAAACATCATGCTTCAGAAACAAGAAGAGAACCAGGATCTCGTCCGGCTCATCGATTTCGGCATCGCCAAAGTTCGCGATTCTCAAATCGCTACCAGCACGGAAACCAAAGTTGCGGGTACCTTCCAGTATATGGCGCCCGAGCAGTTGATGGGACAGCCGATTGCCACCAGCGATGTGTACGCGCTTGGTGTCATTTCGTACGAGCTGCTTTCCAATCAACTTCCATTTGATGCGAAAACCCCGCTTGCACTGTACCAATTGCAGAAGACGGGTCCTGCCGCTGCAATGGACCGGCTGCGCGCTGAAGTTCCTGCGGCGGCGCAACAGGTCCTTCTCAAGGCACTCTCCTTTAATTCGGAAACGCGC
>CAZDDB010000268.1:0-5253 GCA_964504105.1 uncultured Acidobacteriota bacterium | reverse complement strand
CTGTTCTGGCCGGCGAGACGCCAGCGGTACAAAGAGTTTTGGGACAGTCTCGCCGGCGGTACAAACCGCTAACCGGCGTTTTCCGGGTTTCCGGATGCGCTTCTAGCGTCTGCGCATGAAACGCGTACCGGAGGAGGGGGATCGTGAAGGCGAAGACGGTCGTGATGTCGAAGGACGCGATGCGGAGGTGCGTGTCTGTGGCGGCTTCGCTTGAACTCGCCAGTTTGCCTGGCTTGGGTTCTGATTCGGAAAGTTGGAATCCCGAAAATGGGATTTGTAGGTATGCGGATAATAGTAAGGAGAAAAATACGGTGAATAGCCCGGATAGTAGGTGTCATTCAGAGGAATTCCACCCTGGGGCGGAGCCGGCTCCACATACTCATCATCATAATTGTTATTGCTGCGCTCACTTTCGTCCTTCAGGATGACGTAAACTTCCCTCGGCTGCTCTACAGGCGGATATTGTACCGGCTCCTGTTTCGCTTCGGGAGGTAATTCAGGTCCGAGCCGGTTGCCCTTTTCATCCATATTCGTAACAACGGTGATCTGCTTCCCTTTTTTATTCGTGGTTTGGAAAACACGCAGGTTCTCGTTCTCATTCTGCTTTGGATGGGAAATCTGCATGAGATACGCAAGCACACGATCGCTTACGCCTTGCTCTTTCAGAAAGAGAATGTCACGGGAGGACAACGGTTTTTCAAGCTTGTCTTTCTGGATGATCTGGATCAAAAGATCATCGCTGGTTCGCAGCTTGGAGAGCTTTGCAATTTCTTCCACAGAGATGGCTTGAACGGAGGCAGTGACGAAAAGAAGTAGAAGAACCGCAAGAACGGACTTCATGTAGTTCATTATAATACTTCAGTCCAGCGAGAGCAACTTTCTGTTACAATGGACACCTTTGGGTAGCGCGGGCATCTTGCCCGCCGGTTTGACGATGTGGACTTTGGAGCCGTGGCGGGCTGGAAGCCCGCGCTACAGGGGAAGGCCCACCGCCGCGGAACGGTTCTAGGAGAGATTCATGGGTGAAGTGAAGATCGGAATTATCGGCGGAAGCGGACTCTACCAAATGAACGAGTTGACGGAGATGGAGGAGGTCCGGATTGCCACTCCTTTTGGAGAACCTTCGGATGCCTACGTGTTGGGTACGCTGGAAGGAAAGCGGATTGCGTTTCTGGCGCGTCATGGAAAGGGTCACAGGATCACGCCGTCGGAAATCAATTACCGGGCAAACATCTACGGGTTCAAGAAACTGGGAGTGGAATGGTTGATTTCGATCGGCGCCGTGGGGAGCATGAAAGAGGAGATCAGGCCGATGGATATCGTGATCCCCGATCAGTTTTATGATTTGACGAAGCGAAGAATCAGCACCTTTTTTGGTAACGGGGTTGTCGGACATATCGGTTTTGCTCATCCCATTTGTCCAAATCTGGCGCAGCTGCTGGAAAAACGCAGCAGGGAAACCGGCGTCACCACTCATATGGGCGGAACTTATCTGTGCATGGAAGGGCCTCAATTTTCTACGAAAGCCGAATCGCGCATTCATCGCCAGTGGGGGGTCGATGTCATCGGCATGACGAATGCACCCGAAGCAAAGCTGGCGCGCGAAGCGGAGATTTGTTACGCGACGATGGCGCTTGTTTCCGATTACGACTGCTGGCATGAGACTGAAGAAATTGTAACCATCGAAGCGGTAATCCGGAACTTGATGAAGAACCTGAACAACGCGCGAGTCATTTTGCGGGGAATCGTCCGGGACCTCCCGATTGGGCGCAGTTGCGAATGCGCCACGGCGCTCGCAACAGGAGTGATCACACAGCGGCAACACATCCCGGATAAAACCTACGAAGATCTGAAACTGATCATTGGAAGATATGTGAAGTAAGGAGCGGTCATGAGCTCAATCCTAGTTATCGGCACAGTTGCATTTGATTCGGTAAAGACCCCGTTTGGGGAAGCCCCGGAAGTGCTGGGTGGATCGGCAACTTTCTTTGCGATGGCCGCCCGCCTCTTTACTCGTGTCCGGCTTGTGGCGATCGTTGGAAAGGACTTCCCTTCTCATCACTTGAAGATGTTTGAAGAAAACGGAATCGATCTCCAGGGGCTTGTCCGTTCGGAAGGAGACACGTTTCGCTGGAAGGGAGAGTATGAAGAAAACATGAATGTCCGTCACACTCTGGAAACGCACCTCAACGTGCTGGAAGATTTTCAGGCGGACCTGCCGGACGATTACAGGAACACCCCGTATGTGTTTCTGGCAAATATCAATCCTGACCTTCAGATGAAAGTGTTGAATCAATTGACAAGTCCGAAACTCATTTGCTGCGACACGATGAATTTGTGGATTATCAACCAGCGGAAAGATCTGGAAGAAGTTTTGAAGCGAGTCGATTTCTTCATCATCTCAGAGGAAGAAGCACAGATGCTGACACAGGACCACAACATCGTGCGGGGCGCGCGTGAGATCCTGAAGCTGGGGCGTTTTTCGCTGATCATCAAACGCGGAGGATACGGCGCGATTCTGTTTACGCAGCAGGACGAAGTGTTTGCGATTCCCGCCTATCCACTGGAGAATGTGGTGGATCCGACGGGGGCCGGAGACACGTTTGCGGGAGGATTTACCGGCTATCTTGCTTCGCGTGACCGGCTCGATCTGGAAACCATCCAGAAAGCGATGGTATTTGGAAACATCACCGCATCGTTTGCCGTGGAGGGATTCAGCGTAGATAAACTGATCGCTCTTACGCGGGAGGAAGTACGCGACCGCCTGAGCGATTTCTTGAGGATGACGCACCTTGCTCCGGTCGTTGCGAATGTGGAATAAGATCGTATCAACACCGCTAGTCTATCCGTTCCTTCTGGCGGGAGTTATAGTTTCCACTGCAACAGGTTTTGCGCTGTCCAACAAGTACCTTCTTCCCTTTTTAAATATCCTGTTTGCCTACCCCGTGATGTACTCCTTGCTGACACTGGAGCGCAGGCGAAGCGCGTTTGGCGCAATGCTTTTCTGGGCATTTTGCATGGGTGTGGTAACAGTGACGGCATGCGTCCATTTCCCGGTCCAGGCGGAGCGTTCGATTTTTCATGGCGCTGACTACGCGCGGGAGATGTTCCATTGGATCAAAACGGGGGATGGAACGGAAGGAGAGCCGTTGAAGTTTGTGCCGCAACACCTGTTTCATTTCACGGCATTTGTGGTTTTAGCCCTTTTGACCGCGGGGATACTTTCCCTGTTGATGGGCGCCGCATTGATGAACTACATGAGTTTTTATGTGGGGAGTTTGATCCTTGTCTCACACAACCACACGTTGGCGGCGTTGATGGGATGGCATCCGTGGGCCGCCATCCGTGTTGCGTCGTTTGTCATTCTGGGGGTCATTCTTGCGGAACCGGGTGTTTGCCGATTGAGCGGGCGCTATTACAATTACGAAGGGGCACGCCCTTTTTTTTGGGCCGCGCTAACGGGAGTCGTTGTCGACATGGTCATCAAAGCACTGTTGGCCCCGTGGTGGGGACTGGCGCTGCGAAAACTGATTTTATGAAAAAACTTATTCCAATTTGTCTTCTTGTGATTGCGCTAACTGCCTCCGGCGCCACAAAACCGGCGCCCGAACAGCCAAAAGCGGATCTGGTCCTGCGTCACGGCCGCATCTATACCATGGATGCGGCTCGTTCTTGGGCAGAATCGATTGTGATCAAGGGTGGACGCATCCTATTTGTAGGAGATGACCACCAGATTGGCCCTTGGATCGGACCTCTCACGCGCACGATCGATCTCTCCGGACGATTTGTCTTACCTGGTTTTATTGACACGCACGTTCATCCTGTAGAAGCAGGAATCGGCATGAACCGCTGCGCGCTGGAGGATACGGGTAACAAAGAACAAGTTTTTGAGAAAATCCGGAAGTATGCAGCCGACCATCCCGACGCAGAATGGATTGTCGGGCAGGGTTGGCCGCTTCCTGCTTTCCCGCAAGCGAACCCGAAAAAAGAATGGCTCGACGCGATCGTGTCCGATCGTCCCGCTATTTTGAGCGGTGCCGATGGTCACTCCGCATGGGCAAATTCAAAGGCGCTCGAAATCGCAGGAATCACAAAAGACACACGGGATCCCATCAACGGACGCATCGAACGAAATTCCTCGGGGGAACCATCCGGAACTTTGCGCGAGAGCGCTATCGATCTAGTGTACAAGTTTGTACCGCCGCCCTCACTGGAAGATGGAATCGCGGGTCTTCAGGACGCGCTGAAAGTTATGAACGGTTTTGGAATCACAGGGTTTCAGGATGCAAGTGTTTCGGAGGAAGGCACGGACCCCGAGGCGCGCGGCTCCATGAATATCTATCGTGAAACAGAAAAACGCGCACTGCTCACCGCCCGCGTCACGGGCGCCATCTACGCAGATCCGGAAAAACCGATCGAACAAGTTGAGACCATGAAAAAGCAGCGCGAAACGTTCAACGGAAAGTATTTCCACGCAACCGCAGTCAAGATCTTTGCCGATGGGGTAATTGAGGCAAACACAGCAGCTATGCTACAGCCATATCTGGACAAAGAAAACGATGCCGGATCACTCAACTGGCAGCCGGAAAAGCTCAATCCATTTGTGGAACGTCTGGACCAGGAGAAATTTCAGATCCATGTTCATGCGATCGGAGACCGCGCGATCCGGGTTGTATTAACAGCGCTGGAAGCTGCCGCTGTAAAGAACGGAACACGCGATGGACGCCCGATCATCGCTCATCTGGAACTGATCAATCCGCAGGACATCCCACGGTTTGCGAAACTCAATGTCATCCCTTCATTTCAACCCTTGTGGGCTTACGAAGACTCTTACATCAAAGAACTCACTGTTCCAAAACTCGGACAGCAACGTTCGCGGTGGCTCTATCCCATCAATAGTGTGTCGGTTTCGGGCGCCACGATGGCAATGGGAAGTGACTGGAACGTGTCTTCCGTTAATCCACTCGATGGGATCAAAGTGGCAGTTACTCGCCAGAGCCCGGATGCAGGCGCAGAAGCAAACTCGCCGTTTATTCCTCAGGAAAGAATCGACCTGAAAACCGCTCTGGCCGCGTATACAATCGGAAGCGCCTACGCAAATTTCTGGGAAAAAGAGACCGGCTCCCTGGAAACAGGCAAATCGGCTGATTTGATTGTGCTTTCCGAGAATCTGTTTGAGATCCCGCCGTACCGGATCAACCAGGCAAAAGTGCTGCTGACGCTGCTCGAAGGACAGGAAATCTATCGCGATCC
>CAZDDB010000267.1:0-5292 GCA_964504105.1 uncultured Acidobacteriota bacterium | reverse complement strand
TTTATTGTGGGGTTTCGAGGAGTGTGCGGACGCTTTCGGCAAACTTTTGAAACTGCTGCTTCATGATCGATTCGATCAGACTCCTGCCAAATTGCAGGGCCCGTCCGGCGATATCAAGCTCTGTCTGAACTGCAACTTGCGTTCCGCCGTCTGAAGTTGGAGAAAGTTGACTGAACATCGAGCCTTTGATCCATCCGCCTCCTTCGCGGCCTTCTCCCGACATTCGGACGCGCCGCTCCTTTTCGTCCAACTCCGTCATCTGGACCCTTCCCTGAAAACTCATCGAGACCGGTCCGATCTTGACCGTCATGGCGCCCAGGAAAGTCCGCTCATCCTGGACCTCCGTCAACTTTACCCCGGGAAGGCATTGCACAACCTGATTGGGATCAATGAGAAACGACCAGACGCGTTCTACCGGCGCTTTCACTTCAAATTTATCTTGGATTCGAAATGCCATCCGCCTGCTCCTTTTGTCTTATGCGGAAACTTCTTCTAACATTGACAATCCTACATTATTATATAGATGTTGAAAGGGAAGATTGTGGATCATCCGGAAATCAGCCGCATCCATCAAATGCTGGAAACCCGGGGTTACGTGAGCGACCGCGGGATTGCTACCGCTGTTTATCTCGCAATCAAATTGCAAAAGCCCCTCCTGGTGGAGGGACCGTCCGGCGTTGGGAAAACGGAAATTGCCAAAGTCATGGCAAAAGCCCTTGACACCACGTTGATCCGGCTTCAGTGCTACGAAGGAATCGACGCGAATCAAGCGCTTTACGAGTGGAATTATCAACGGCAGCTTCTCCATATCAAGTTAGAAGAGCGCAGCGAGAAACCGGTCGAAGAAAAAGAAGCCGCCATCTTTAGCGAACCCTTCTTATTGAAACGCCCGCTGTTGCAAGCGTTGACCTGCGATCGCACTCCTGTTCTGCTGATCGATGAAGTCGATCGCTCCGATGAGGCATTTGAAAGTTTTCTTCTTGAGGTTCTTTCCGACTGGCAGATTTCGATTCCTGAAATCGGCACAATCTCTGCGACGCACATCCCCCATGTCGTGACGACCAGCAATCGAACCCGCGAGTTATCCGATGCCTTGCGCCGCCGATGCCTCTATTTGTGGATTGATTATCCTACGTTCGAGAAGGAACTGGCCATTGTTCGCGGCAAGGTTCCCGGGATCGATGAGCGCCTTGCAGCGGAAATCTGTGCTTTTGTACAAATCGTGCGTGGGAAAAAACTCTTGAAATTACCGGGTATTTCAGAAACACTGGATTGGGCTGCGGCGCTGGTCGCTCTCCACAGGTCGCATCTTGATAGTACCACCGTGGAAGAAACGCTGGGGCTTCTGTTTAAATCGCAAGAGGACTCGCTGAAAGTGAAAACCCGGTTTGTGCCTGAGATCTTGCAGACCATGGCGATTGAATCCGGATCGAAGCAATCGACCGGGAGTGAATCGTCTCATGATTGACAGGCCGGTTCATTCGGAATTGAGTGCGAACGTTGTTGCGTTTTGCCGGCTCCTTCGCGGTCAGGGATTTCCGATTGGCCCGGCCGAAGAAGCGGACGCCTTGCGCGCTCTGGGGATGATTCAAGTCGCAGACCGTGAAGAATTTCGTTTCACCCTGCGGACTATCCTAACCGGCAGCCGCAAGGAACAGGAGATTTTTGACAATGCGTTTGCCTGCTACTGGGACGGAAAAATGCAAAGGGCCATGTCTAAAGGGGAACAGGAAATCGAGTTCCTGAAAAACGAGCTTCCTCTTCGAATTCAGGAGAATCGAAAGGGAGGGCTGTTGTCCTGGGACACCGAACCGTTGGCGGAAGCAGAGGAGGCGCTTCCCGGTTACAGCCCACTGGAGGTCTTGAAGCGAAAGGACTTTCGCAACTTTACGGAACAGGATGTGGTGGAGGCGATCCGGATCATCCGCGAGATCGCCCGGTTGCTCGGCATGCGGCTGAGCCGGCGCTCCCTTCTCAGCCGGACTCATCAACAATTTGATTTTCGGAGGACGATGCGCCGCAGCTTGCGGAACGGAGGCGAAATAATCGATCTCGCATTTCGCCGGCGCGCCCTTCGCCCTGTAAAGATCGTTTTGTTGTGTGATGTGAGTGGCTCGATGGAGAGTTACAGTCGTTTCTTGATTACCTTCCTGTATGCCCTGCAGCACGTGTACAGCCAAATCGAGACGTTTGCGTTCAGCACATCGCTCCACCGGATCACCCGTCTCTTGAAAGGTGAAAGCCTCACCAAAGCTCTAAAGGAAGTTTCCGCTTCGGTTCCTGATTGGTCGGGAGGGACGCGAATCGGGAAGTGTTTGCAAACGTTTTTGGAAGAGCATGGGCACACCCTGTTGAACAAGGATACGGCAGTATTGATTTTGAGTGACGGATGGGATATCGGGGAGGTTGATCTTCTGGAAGAGTGCATGAGGCAAATTCACAGGAAGGCAAACGGCGTGATCTGGCTGAATCCTCTGCTTGGCGCCCGAGACTATGAGCCGTCTTGCCAGGGAATGCAAGCAGCGCTTCCTCACATTGACCTGTTTCTCCCGGCTCATAATCTGGAAAGTCTCCGTGATCTGTCTCATCACCTTGCCATGATTCGTAGGGCGGGCGTCCCTGCCCGCCGAAAATGCAATATCGTTACGGCGGGCACGGAGGCCCGCCTTCCCCATATAGAAAGAGGAGTGAGTTGAAAGAGTTACAAGACATTCTAAATGCGGTTGAGAAGGCGAAGAAACGCGGCCAGTCCGCCGCTCTGGTTACGATCGTGAAAGCAAAAGGGTCGACATACAGGCGTCCCGGCGCGCGTATGCTGATGACGAAAGACGGCGAGATGGTGGGATCGATCAGCGGTGGTTGTCTTGAGGGAGATGTCTTTGAGCATGCAAAGAAGGTGATGGATTCAGGTCAGCCGGTCGTTGTGCATTACGATACATCTTCAGATGACGACCTGGTCTGGGGATTGGGTCTCGGGTGCAGCGGTGTCGTGCATGTGCTGATTGAGTCTTTGCAGCATGATCCCGCTTATCTGTCATTTCTTGCAGAGTGCGTACAGATGGAACGTTCCGGAGTACTGGCGACTGTCTTTCATGTGGAAGGCGCCCCGGATGCTAAGATGGGTTCACGGCTGGCTGTGCACGAGGATGGCAGTTCCACCAGTCAGATCGAGGATCGCGAGCTTGCAGCCGCTGTGCTACGGGATGCCAGGGAAGCGCTTCACAGCGGTCGATCGAAGGGACAAGACTACCAGTTGTCTGGTGGAAGAGCGGAAGTGTTCATTGAAGCAATTCAGCCGGTAATACCCCTTCTCTTATTTGGCGCGGGACACGATGCAATCCCGGTTGCGCGGCTGGCAAAAGAATTAGGTTGGAATGTTACGGTTGTTGATAGCCGTCCCGCATTCGCTTCGGCCGAACGGTTTCCGGAAGCAGACAGGGTGATTCTTTCTAATCCGGAGGATGTACACAAGAACATGAAGGTCGAACACCACCATGTTGCGATCATCATGACACATAACTATTCGCATGATGTGAATATCCTCAATGCGCTTCTGCAATCCCCGGTGCGATATCTGGGTGTTCTTGGCCCCAGAAAGAGAACCGAAATGCTGCTTGCAGATCTTGCCAAACAAGGTGTGACGCCGACTGCGGAACAGCTTGCCCGGTTGTACAGTCCCGTGGGCATCGACCTCGGCGCCGAAACACCCGAAGAGATCGCACTCGCCATCGTAGGTGAGATTCAAGCGGTGCTTGCAGGACGCACTGCCGGCTTGCTCCGCAACCGGAAGGGCCCAATCCACGACCGGGCCTGAGGAACAAACGCGCCCTTCCGGGACCGTCTTCAGGAGTACGGAAGCAGCCATTTCCATAAGGGGAGGATCTGTATGGCTCCTTCGTCCTTTTTCACCAACTCCTCCTCTTCGCCTGTCAGCAGGTATGCCTCCCGGGTTCGGAAAAAGCGCATGGCCTCTGTCAGTGCGCTCAGTTCTCTTTCCCTGGTAGCGGGCCTGCTTAAGTCATAGCAGACGTTGATCAAATGACGCTTTCCTTTTTCTGCATAGCAAAAATCTACTTCCTGCTTTCCTTTGAAATAATGAATTTCTCTGATCCTTCTGCGTAGCTCCAGGAACACGATGTTTTCATAGATCCGGCCGATGTCTCCCGAACTTGAAATATCTACGATCTGCTTAAAGCCCGTATCGATACTGTAAATCTTTCTGGGGTTTCGCATGGTTTCCCGTATGGAGGACGCAAACAAAGGCACAGTAAAAACCGCATATGCATCTTCCAGGCAGGAAAGATATTCATAAACAGTGTTCTTGGATATTTGGAAGCCCTGAAACTTTAAATCGTTGTAAAGTTTGTTGAAACTGACGGCAGTTGCGAAATTCGTCAAACAATACTTGACGAGAAATTTTAGCAAAACGGTGTTGCCGATATGGTACCGTTCCACAACATCGCGGTAGAGGATCAGGTCCAGGTACTCCCGAAGCGTTCTGGTAAGTAAATCCTCCGGTGAGTCGACGATTTCCGGGAAGCCGCCTCTCAAACCGAATTCAGCAAAGGCATTCTTGATTTTTGCAGTGTAATACGAAGAAGGAGTGTCCGTTTTTATTTTCTTGAACCGGAGAAACTCCGCAAAGGACAAGGGAAATATCTCAAATGCGATGGTTCGCCCCCGAAGGGCGGTTGAAACTTCTTTGCTCAAGAGCTTTGACGAAGATCCCGTGATAAAGATTCTGCAGTTTTCCGTATCCAGGATTCTTCGCACGAATTTTTCCCACTGAGGCGCATTCTGGATCTCATCCAGAAAGAAATAGACTGTTTCCTTCCTCTTTTCCGGGTAGAGTTCATAGTAACTTTCTAAGAAGGCATCAAGATCACCCGGAGTCAATGGAAAGAGTCGATCATCCTCAAAATTGATGTAGACTACGTTCCGTGTGTCCAGCTTCTTGCGCAGGCGGTTGATCAAAGAATATAGAACGTAGGTCTTACCGCCGCGCCTCACGCCGATCAGCGATACGACCTTACGAAGATCCAGCGGAATCAGGATGTCTCTTTCTTCTACCTCCTCCAGTTTCTTTGCCTGAAAATCAACGATGATCCGTTTGAAAATATCCTTCTTCATTTCTACCTGTTAATAGAGATAATATAGTATAGTTATGTCCCTATGTAAAGGGAAAAAATATCAAGATGCAGGCTGGAAGCCTGCGGTCCATAATGCAGGCCAGAGGCCTGCGCTCCACCGTGGCGAGACGCCTGCGCTCCACCGTGGCGAGACGCCTGCGCT
>CAZDDB010000266.1:0-5349 GCA_964504105.1 uncultured Acidobacteriota bacterium | reverse complement strand
AATGGCGCAAGAACCTGCGTCCGGAGGTAGCGGGATGAGCACGAATAGCTCGATTGCCATTGCTTGCGCATTTGCCCTTGCGATCGCCTCGGCAGCATGCGGTATCGCGCAAAGTATTGCGATTCGTTCGGCGGCTGATGGAGTTTCAAGAAATCCGGGAGCCGCGGATTTAATCCGCGGGATGCTCATCATCGGATTGGCATTTATCGAGTCGCTGGTTATCTATGTGCTGCTCATCGCCTTTATGCTTTACTTTAAATGGGCATAAACGACTGGGGGGCATCCGCTCCGGCGGATGCCCTGTAGCACCTCCCTCCCTGTTCAATCTTTCATCCTCGTCCTTCGCTCTGCACTACACACCATCAAATCATTCATTCTTGTTGTATGGTTTTGGCGTCCGGTTTGTAACGCCGGCGTCCCGCCGGCAGAGTTCGAGCTGAAATCTCTGTTTTGGCCGGCGGGACGCCGGCGGTACAAACGTCAGAATCCACTCCATACAAAATATTATTTCGTATTTAAGTAAAATATTGAAATAATATATTGACAAACAAGTGTTTTATAGTTATTCTATCTACCGTGAAGCTGGATCCGGTCGATTTGAAGATTCTGAGTATGCTGCAGAAAGAAGGGCGAATTACGAACTTTCGTCTGGCCAGGAAGATCGGGCTGACACCTGCCCCGACGCTGGCGCGGGTAAAGAAGCTCGAAACCGCCGGGTACATCCGGCGCTATGTGGCGCTGGTGGACCAGGAAAAGTTAGGGATGCCGGTAACCGCATTTGTTTCGGTAATTCTGGAATCTCACAAACGGAAGACCTCGATGGATTTTGTGGGAGCGGTGGACAGGCTTCCAGAAGTTCTGGAATGCCACCACATTGCGGGCGATGAAGACTTCCTGCTGAAAGTCGTGGCGGCAAGTCCGGGAGGATACGAGAAGTTCGTGCTGGAAAAGCTTACAAAGATTTCCGGGATTGAAAAGGTGAAAACCATCTTTGTTCTATCGTCATCCAAACTGGAGACGGCGATCCCGGTGCATGGAGGGTTGGAAAAATGAAATGGCTATCATCTCTGGATTTTGATTTTGCCGTTCTGGCATTTTCTTCCCTCTTTTCGATCATCAATCCGATTTCATGCGCTCCCATCTTTGTTTCGATGACCGAACATATGGCGAAAGAGCGCAAACGCTCGGCGCTGCGCGCCAGTCTGGCTGCGGGAGTTACACTGGCCGTGTTTGCTTTAATGGGAGGCGCCATCTTCGGATTCTTCGGGATCACGGTGCCCGCCTTTCAAATTGCGGGTGGAATCCTGTTTGCGGTCATGTCCATTGAAACGCTCCTGAAAGATACGGTAGAGGCGCCGGAGCGCACGAATGGCGATCCGTCCATTGTGCCGATGGGAATTCCGATGATTGCGGGGCCGGGCGCCATCTCCACGGTGATGGTATTGGTAGGTCAGGCGCAAAGCGGATTTCGTCTGCTTGCGCTCGGAACTGCAATTCTGGTAAATATCGCCCTGACGTTATTGATTCTGCTCGCATCCCCCTGGATTGCAAACAAACTGGGGATCACAGGACAGCGAATTGTCAACAAGATCATGGGTCTGATGACGGCCGTAATCGGCGTTCAGTTTATCATCAACGGATCCACGACCGTTTTTGTCGATATCCTGAAAGCGGCCAAAGGTTGAACTTTCCGTTGCCCGTGTTTCCGTTGTTTCCGCCCCGGATTGATATTCACCTACATTTGTAGTAGACTTGTATTCCAGCGATGATGCGAAGCATTCTGGCTTGTTTGTTTCTGCTGGTTGGATCATGCCTTGTCGTGTTTGGCGATGCGGCGCAAGTGGTGATTCCGAAGATCGCAGACGCTCCGAAGATTGACGACTTCCTGGCAATGCAGCCGAGCGCCGAGCTGGAGCCAAAACTGGCAAAAATCGAAGGATTCATTCAATCCAATCCGAGGAATGGAGCGCCGGCAAGTCAAAAGACAGTCGTCTATCTCGCCTATGATGACGCTTCTCTTTACGTCATCTTCGTCTGTTTCGATACCGATCCCGGAAGGATTGCCGCGTCCATGACGCGCAGGGAAAACTTTTCAGACGATGAGGATTGGGTAGAAATATTTCTAGACACCTATGACGATCAGCGTAACGCATATGACTTTTCTACGAACGCGCTTGGTGTGCAATGGGATTCCCGTTATTCCGAAGCAACGAGTCATCAACCTGCTTTCGATGCTCTCTGGTATTCGGACGGCAGCCTGACCGATCGCGGGTACGTCGTATGGATGAACATGCCGTTCAAGAGCATGCGCTTCACACCCGAAGCCAAGCAGACATGGAGAACTGTTTTCGGGCGAAGCATTGCGCGAAACAACGAGTATTGCGCGTGGCCGCACATCTCACGGGAGATTCAGGGTACGCTGAATCAAGGCTCGGAACTTACCGGATTGGAGCATATCTCACCGGGGAAAAACATCCAGTTCATTCCCTATGCCAGTTTTCGCTCGTTCCGCCTGCTGGACACCGGAGCGAATCCGCCGGGATTTGTCACAGATAAGAGCGATCCGTCGACCGGTCTGGACGCAAAATTCGTTTTGAAAGACTCATTTGCTTTTGACTTTGCCCTGAACCCCGACTTCAGTCAGGTGGAATCGGACCAACCTCAGGTGACCGTCAATCAACGATTCGAAGTTTTTTTTCCGGAGAAGAGACCATTTTTTCTGGAAAACACTCAGTATTTTGCGACTCCCGTGAATCTGGTTTTTACAAGACGCATCGCAGATCCGCAAATCGGAGGACGGCTTACAGGAAAGTACGGTCCCTATACTCTCGGATTTCTCTTCACCAACGATGAAGCGCCGGGAAAACTGGTTCCTGAAGACGATCCGCTTTCAGGCAGGGATGCGTACTTTGGTATCGCGCGCGTGAGCCGGGACGTCTTCTCTCAGTCCTCTGTGGGAATGCTGTTTACGAATCGTTCTTTCGAAGGCAGCACAAACAGCGTGGTAGGCGGAGACTTCCGGTTCCGTCTCAACGACAAATGGCAGGCGACCGGTCAGGCGGTCCGCAGCTGGACAAACCCGCTGGAGGGCGAATCGCGGGCAGGAACAGCATATCAGGCCGATGTAACAAGATCGGGAAGGCTATTCAATTACGAGTTTATTTACAGAGATCTGTCTCCCGAGTTCCAAACCTTCACCGGATTCGTCCCGCGAACGGACTTCCGCAGCGTAGAAAATTCTGCAAGCTATACCTTCCGGCCGGAAGGTCACGCACTGGTTGCATGGGGACCCGGTCTCAATGAGCTGCACTCCTGGGATTACAATGGAACTCGATTGGATACCACGATCGAACCTTCCTTCCATGTGGAACTTCAGCGAAGGACCTACCTTAATTTTCAATACCTCATCGGCCGGGAGCGAATTCGTTCCTCCGATTTTCCCGGACTCACCCAGGATCTGGATTTCGAAACGCCACTATGGAACATCAATGCCAGCACTTCCTACTGGAAATGGGGTACGCTCATATTCGAATATGGTGGAGGCAAAGCGATCAACTTTGTCCCTCCTACCGGCGGGTTCCCTTCCAGCGCCGACATCATGTCCGCTTCCGCAACCATGATTTTGCGACCTGCAAGACGACTCCAGCTTCAAAACAATTATTTCTTCACGGCGCTCAAGGACCCGGAAGGCCCCACCATCTTCAACGATCACATCGTGCGAGCGCGAGCGAACTATCAGTTCACCAGGGAGCTTTCCTTCCGATTGATCCTTCAATTTGAAGCCACGATTACGAATCCTTCGCTGACATCTCTGGAGGACCGGCGCAATTTGAACGCCGACGTGCTGATCACTTATCTGGTGAATCCATGGACAGCCCTTTATGTCGGATACAACGGGAATCGCCAGAATCTGATTCTGACAGAAAACGAGGACGGCGTTCAAATCGATCGTACCAAAAGCTCGCTGATCAATGACGCCAATCAATTCTTCTTGAAATTCTCTTACCTGCTTCGCTTCTGAGCGCAAGAGTGTAAGAAGGGGGATCGGGAGATGGAAGAGCGATCGGGAGATGGTAGGGGCTAGTCGGGCGCAACGTTGCCGGGTTGCGTGGTGGTTTTTCAGGTCACGGCATGAAATAAAATGCGACAGCCAGTATGATGTAAACGGCAAGTAACTGGACACCTTCCATCCAGTTGGATTCTCCATCCTGCGATACCTGGGTCACAGACCAAACGGATATTCCAACGGCGATCACTTCCAAATTCGTAAAAAGCAAATCCATCGGTTTTCCAAACAGATAACTGAGGAACACGAGCACGGGCGCAACAAACAGCGCAATCTGGAGGCTGGAACCAATCGCAATGTTGAGCGCCAGGTCCATTTGATTTTTCATGGCCACCACCACAGCTGTGCTATGCTCAGCCGCATTTCCTATGATGGCAACCACGATCACGCCAATAAACACATCGGTCATCCCGAATACGCCGGCTGTGTGTTCCACGGCGCCGACCAGGAGCTCGCTCATCAAGGCCACTCCTGCAGTAGCGCCCAGGAGCAGCAGGATGGAACGGGACACCTTCCCGTGATGCTGCTTTCCGGGTACGGGATCCGCCGCATCTCCCGCGTAGAGATGCTTGTGCGTCTTCAGCGAGAAAAACAAGCTTAATATATATGTAGCAAACAGAACGATTGCGATCAAAAGACTCAGGTCCTGCTCATGGATACGAGCCTGGACACCGGCCAGAAGGTGATATACATCCGGAATCAACAGACCGATTGCGCTGAGCGAAAGCAAAGTGGCTCCAACGGATGCCGCGGTTCGATTAAACTTTTGTGTCTGAAACCGGACTCCTCCCGCTATGATACTCAACCCCAATACAAGAAGAACGTTGCCAATGATCGAACCTGTCAAAGAGGCCTTTACAACTTCATACAGCCCCTTCTGCAGCGCGATCACAGCGATAATCAGCTCAGCGGCGTTCCCGAAAGTAGCATTGAGCAATCCTCCAATTCCCGGACCGGCCCGCTCTGCAAGCCCTTCCGTTGCTTCTCCCATCAGACCTGCCAGGGGAATGATCGCCAATGCAGACGAAATAAAAATCAGTACCGGATTGGCATGCTGAATTTCCAGAACGAAACTGATTGGTATAAAAACAAGAAAGAATAAAAGTGGTCTGACTTTGAATTTACCGATCTTCATCTACCCTCTATCTTCGCAATAAGATGGTTTGATTATAGCCGAGCGGAACCGTGCTTGAATCCCTTTGTAGTACTGTACATCAAATCGTTGTTTTGAGCATTCCTCACGCTCGCTTTCGCTCCCGTATTGTTGACCTGTTGCATGCGAA
>CAZDDB010000265.1:1959-5418 GCA_964504105.1 uncultured Acidobacteriota bacterium | reverse complement strand
CTGGGTCTTCCCTGGTGCGTTGCCGGCGGCCGCGAGTCGGAGGAGCTTCCACGAAGCTGTTCATCTTTTCCACCTTCTTGAGACAGCAATCTTTGTATTTCTTGCCCGATGCGCAGAAGCACAAATCGTTTCTGCCAATCTTGCGAGGATCTGTGACCGGCTGCCTGCGCTTTGTCGCAGTGCTCTTCTTGCCATCGAGAAGGGTCTTTTTCCTTCCCAGACAGCCGAAGACGCAGCATTTATTGTATGCATGCCAGCATGCCTCGTGCTGAGGCGTTTTACACACGGCGCAGATTACTATCCTCGCCTCGCTGGTGATTGCCGACCGGCAATAAGGACACAGTTCCGAGGGCGGACTGCGATGTTTCCTAATCGGCGAGTTCATGTCTCACTGAATGGCGACAACCATTTAATCCAGTCGCCCAACGCTGGAGTTCACCGGCCGCAGCCGCGACGAGCGAAGGCGCGCTGCTTGCGACCTACCCCCAGACACAAAACATGATAGCAGTAAAGGCCGCTTTTGGGAAAAGATGTTGTTGACCCAAGAGCAAGCAGCGTGACTGAGTGAGGCGCGGGTGCGGTCCGGTGGAACGACTTGTTGGGCGCTTTGTCACTTCCACTCCCTGTCGATCAAGTCGACACAGCCGAGCAATTTTGAACGGTAACCGTCCTTGAGGCCATATGAACTGAGTTTCTTGATTGCCCAGTGGAAGACTGCGATCCGATAGCCGCTTCTAGAATCGTAAATGCTCGATTCCCAGTATGGCCAGTCAGGTAGCCATTTGAGATGCCGACGACGTTGAATGAATACATCCCCCATGAGGGCACCGAATTCGCAGCAGATAACCAGGTAATCGTTCGTAAAATCTGATGGATCAGATCTGTTCACGAGACTCAGCACTGCGTCGCGGTCGTAGTACTTGTCGAAGGCGTGAACCCATTGGATGTTAGGTTTCCCCGAAACTTTCAGGTAGGTTGGAAAATCTCCTGTCGCCGCCTCAAGCATGGCTGCTATGTGCTTCTTGGCGGATATCTGGCCCCTGATCGTTAACGGAGAAACCTTGTTTGCGGGCGTCCCTGGCCGGGCATACTGTTGAGCGTCCGGGCGAGTAGCCTCGAAGATTTTCCGTTTCCGCTCATCGTCGCTGTACCAGGAGTCAAAAAAACGTTTAAACAAACGATCGCAGTCAGGAAGTCTCTTCAAGGTCACCCTTTCCCCACGGAACTGTCAATGAAAGCGCCCAACGCCCGAGTTGAGCCGCAACAGACGCGACGAGCGAAGGCGCGCTGCTTGCTGCCACCCCGAGCACAAAGCCATGATAACCCAACGAAGCTTTCCCCGCCACCAAAGCATTGTTTTCAGATGCAAGCAGCGTGCCTGAGCGAGACGCGGATGTTGTCGGCTCGAACGAGTTGTTGGGCGCCGTTATTCCAGTTTGAACTTTATAGGAATGCTAATCTTAGCCGAAATGGCTCTACCGTCTTGAATCGCGGGTTTGTATTGCCACTGCTTAACTGCTTCGATTACGGCATCGTCGCACGGCTTCTTCAGCGGTTGCAATACCTGAACGTCGCTAACACCACCGGATTCTGTGATCGTTGCTTCAAGAATTAAAGTCCCACTGGTGCACGCGTCAGCATATGGTGGATATTTCGGATCGACTCTCTTTAAGAGCTTGGGGGCTCGATACGGCGCGGTGTTCGATTGCTGCAACGGCTGTGACGGCTTCAGATCACTTTGCCGAGTTTGGGTGGCTTTGTTAAGAGGGGGCTTTTCAGCTTGGCTCTTTTCCTGACCGCAGGCACAATGAATGGTGACCAGAAGGACAAAAAGAGAGAGTACATCGTAAGTTCTGATCATGTGTAGTAGGCGCCCAACGCTAAGTCGGCCCCTGAAAAGGGATAGTTTCCGACCGCTTTTCGGAGTATAGAGGGAGAGGGGCTGGGAAGCAAATCCTTGTATCTGCGTGATTTGCCAAATCCGAGTAGAAAAATAGCCCTTTTCGGAGGAAATATCTGGTAAATACGTCAGATCCCACGGCTCATTGCGGCGCCTGTGACGAAATCGATAAATTGGTCAATTAATCTTGGCGGTTAAATGCGATCTTGATTCCCTCACTATACGCACGTGCACGGCTTGCACGGGTCACGGATTGATTTCATGATTCAAATACGCTAGCGTAATAGCGATAAAATTCAGGATAGACGAATGAAAGCAAAAATTACCGGACTGGCGACGTATGTGCCGCCGAAGACGCTTCTGAATTCCGAGCTGGAAAAGATGATTAACACCACGAATCAGTGGATTCTGGACCGCACCGGAATTGAGAAAAGACACATTGTGGATAAGGGTGTGGGGACTTCCGATCTTGCCGTAGAAGCGGTCCATAAGCTTTTGATTCAAAAAGAGCTGAAACCGGACGATATCGACATGATCATTGTGGCTACGGTGACTCCCGACATGTTCTTTCCATCTACCGCATGTCTGGTGCAACATAAATTGGGCGCAAGCAGGCTCTGGGGTTTTGATCTTTCCGGGGCGTGTTGCGGGTTTGTCTATGCCCTCAGCACCGGGGCGCAGTTTGTTCACAGTGGGATGCACAAACGCGTGATTGTCATCGGCGCTGATGTCATGAGCAGCATCATCAATTACCAGGACCGCGCGACCTGTGTGTTGTTCGGCGATGGCGCGGGAGCGGTCCTGCTGGAACCCTGCGAGGAAGACGAAGGAATCATTGATTTTCTTCATGAGATCGACGGTTCGGGTGGTCAATTTCTGAATATGCCGGCAGGAGGAAGCCTGAATCCCGCTTCGCACGATACTGTGGAAAAGAAGATGCATTACGTCCATCAGCAGGGACAGCAGGTATTCAAATACGCCGTAAAAAAGATGGGAGAATACAGCGTCCGTATCCTGGAGAAGAACAACATTCCTTTTGATCAGGTAGATGTTTTTATCGCCCATCAGGCGAACTTGCGCATCATCAACGCAGCCGCTGAGCGACTGAAACTATCTGAAGATAAAGTGATCCGCAATATCCATAAGTATGGAAATACGACCGCAGCTACAATTCCGCTTGCGATGCAAGACGCAATCGATGAAGGGAAGATGAAGAAAGGGAGCCTAGCCCTTCTGGCAGCGGTGGGAGCCGGATACACAGTGGGAAGCATGGTTCTCCGCTGGGCGTATTAGAGATCTTCCGTTCTTCGCGCTTAGGGCCCACGCAAAAATAAATTAGTAGGAGGCGATTGATTTTCGATAGAAATCGATTGCGGCGAGCAGTTCCGGCAGGGAATCGCACGAAAACTTTTCCAGCAGGGCATCCGTCAGAACTAGAGCGAGCATCGCCTCGCCTACAACGCCCGCTGCCGGGACCGAACAAACGTCGGAACGCTCTACGACAGCTTCTTGGGCATTCTTTGATACCACATCCACCGACTGGAGAGGTTTCATCAGAG
>CAZDDB010000265.1:0-1949 GCA_964504105.1 uncultured Acidobacteriota bacterium | reverse complement strand
AAGTGGAAAGCGGTTTCATGGCGGCGCGGATTCTGATTTCTTCTCCATTCGTGATTCCTCCTTCGAGTCCTGCAGCGCGGTTCGTCTTGCGGACAAATCCCCGGTTCTGATCGAAGAAGATTTCGTCGTGCGCTTCACTTCCACAGCTTTTTGCAATTTCAAAAGCATCCCCGGCCTGAATCCCTTTGATTGCGGGGATGGACAGAATTGCCTGCGCAATCCTGCCATCGATCTTCTGGTCCCATTGGACGTGGGAGCCGAGGCCGGGAAGGACTCCTCTGGCCACAACTTCAAACACTCCGCCAAGCGTTTCCTTCCGCTTTTTTGCTTCGTCTATTTCAGCAATCATTTGTTCTTCGGCGGCCGCGTCGGCGCAACGCAGTTTCTCGCTATCCTGAACTGCAACGATCTCCTGCCAATCGAAGCGCCGGGACGGGCACGCGGCTCTTCCGACCGACAGCACATGGCTGGCGATCTCGATTCCGGCATGCTCCAGCAGTTGTTTACAGAGGGCGCCTGCAGCCGTGCGCGCGACGGTCTCTCTCGCGCTTGCTCTCTCCAGAATATTGCGCAGATCGTGCTCTCCAAACTTCAGCCCGCCGGCCAGATCTGCGTGACCCGGCCTGGGACGGTGCACCTCGCGTCGCGAATCTTCAGGACCCCAGGGGGACATGACATCCTCCCAGTTCGCAAAATCACGATTGCGCACCAGGATTCCCACCGGTGAGCCGATCGTTTTGCCAAAACGTAACCCGCCCGTGATCTCCACTTCATCCGTCTCTATCTTCATTCGACCGCCCCGTCCGTATCCCATCATCCGGCGCCGCATCTGCTCCTGTAACTTCTCTCTGGAAATCGGCAACTGTCCGGGCAGTCCCTCCAATATGGCTGTTACAGCGGGTCCGTGACTTTCACCCGAAGTGAGCAATCGAATCTTGCGAAAAGACATCACTTGTTCCAAATCTTGTTCCAGAGATCCAACGCTTTCTTGTTCTTAGGATCCAGCGCCAGCGTTTGTTGGATGTGAACTTTGGCGTCCGCATATCGTTCGCTCTCCCGGTAAAGATCGGCAAGTTCCAGATGACTTTCGACATTATCCAAACACCAGATCGAAAATTCAAACCGTTGAATCGCGGATGGTTTTTTCTTTTCCTGTTGAAGCGCCAGACCCCATAAATAGTGAAGGTACCAGTCCAGCGGAGCAAGGCTGATTCCCTTGCGGATTTCAAACGTTGCCTTCTCCGGCGACTCTTCCTTCAGATATCTTTGGGCGTTGCGCTGGTAGGTCTCGACGTAATTGGACCACTGTTTCAGAACCTGGTCACGGGCAAGCTCGCTGTATTGTTTTTCTTCTCTTGTAAGGAATGCCGGGGCGGGGCGGAGCAACTGGACAAAAGAGGTATATTGTTCGGGGAATTTTCCCTTTTGTTCCGTTGGAAGTGTTTCCTGGAAATATTCTTGAAGCTGAGTGTAGGCCGAACCCTGCTGTCTTTCGAGAAGCTTTGCCAGGAAATAGAAAGCCTGATAATCCGAAGGACTGTATTCAATCGCCTCGCGGAAATGGAATATAGCATTGACATCGTTCTTTTCCTGCAGATAGGACGCCGCAAGGTTGAAGTGGTAGTTCTCATTCTTTGGGTCCAATTCCACGGCCTGGTTCAAGTACCAGGGCGCCGCCTGAAAATCATTCTTGCGCATCAAGGCAATTCCAATGTTGTTCGAAACCTCCGCATCCGGATTTGTTTTCGAAAGAGCCAGCCATTTCTGATAAGCTCCGTCATAGTCCTTCAGGGAATACAGGTTCAAACCGCATAAAAAGTCGACTTTGGATTGCAAGGGTCCGGGGAACGCAGTGCGCTGGAGAAATTCGTTCGATTCTTTGTGCCGCTGCAACCGTTCGAGGGCAACTCCCATCCTGTAAAGCGCCTGCGTGTAACCGGGTACCGTAT